>JBBQYS010000035.1:0-26652 GCA_038208485.1 Chitinophagales bacterium | reverse complement strand
CAATAATTCCATTAAACTCCCATAAGACATTGTTGTAAAATGAGCCTGGTCTTTATAGCTTTTTCTGGTGGAGCCTTCCGCCAAATTGGATGCAATTGAGACTGAGCATCTTCTCAACTGACTTGTTAGTCCATATCTTTCGGAATCAGGAAACTTTGCAGTTATCTTATATACTTCGCTAGCAATTTTGCGAGCAAGCTTCCACACTTCTAATTTTTCAAAGCCGAATAAATGATTTTCCATTATAATTTTATTTAAGTTTAAAATTAAACGACGCCCAACAACGCTCAACAACGCTCAACAATTCTCAACAATTCTCAACAACATCATCACACTCAACAACGCTCAGCATTCCCTAATCACATAAACCACCACTCCCCATACCTTAAAATCCTGGAATTCATTTACCTCTAATGGGCTTAGCTTGCTGGTGGCGGGAACGAGGCGGAGTTTATTAAAAGTCTTTTCATATTGGCGGATCAGCATTTCGCCATCTACAACTGCAATGATGATTTTGCCGTTTTTGGGAGTGAGGCTGCGGTCTACTATTACAATGTCGCCATCAGATATTCCGGCGTCTATCATGCTGCTACCACGAACCCGCATAAAGAAAGTTGCAGGTTTATTTTTTACGAGCTGTTCATTCAGGTCAATGCCTCTTTCCATATAATCATCTGCTGCTGCACCAAAGCCGGTTGCATTGGCTGTATTGACCTCCCATTGATCATAGTCTTTTGTTCCCCTGTAGGCTGTGCCCGAAAAATTTTCAATTTCCATAAAAATAAATGTGTAAATACTAAAATAATTAGTAAATTTATGCTAAATAATTTGGTCTGAAAAATTTTCTAAAACATTTTTATGAACAATATTCAAAACTCAATGCCTGGCTATCGTTTAAATGAATACAAGATCATCTTGACACCGCACAAAGACCTGGAAGAAAAGATTATGAAACTGAGAAATGATTTTGCAAATGTTTTTAAAACAGAACATTCATTGTCTGGGCGGCCGCACCTTACCCTGGCACATTTTTACCAATACGATATGAGGCAGGAAAGAATCACCAACCGTTTGCATCAGGTAGCAATGGGCTATCCGGCTTTTAAAGTTGAGCTGAAAGGTTTTGGAAGTTTTCCAACGCATAGCATATTCATTAATGCAACAAGTAAGATTCCATTGCAGGGTTTGGTAAAAGAGATCAGAAGCGAAGCGCAGCGCCTGATGAAGCTCGATGATGAACATAAACCACATTTTATACTGGAACCTAATTTTTCCATTGCAAGAAAATTGCTTCCCTGGCAATATGAAAATGGCTGGCAGATGTACCAGCACAAAAACTTTACAGGGCGGTTTATTGCAGATGCATTTCTTCTTTTAAAAAGACCTGCAGGCAGTGGTCCTTACCAGATCGTACGGCGATTCGCCCTGGAGAATATGATCGTAGGAGCCACACAAGGCCAATTGTTTTAATGATCTCCAAATCATTTTTATTCTTTTCACTTTTTTATTTCTAAGACAATGTCAGATTACCTTGCCGGAAGAGGGGCACAGTTCAATACTAAAAACAGGTTCATTAAAAATGAAATTACTAAAGAACATGTAGAGGCAATAGATGACTGGGAAATATCTAACCTGAAAACACAATACATAGAAATGCAGAGCAAATCTATTGTGAACAAAATAGAAAGCCAGGATGTGGGCATGGGTTACAGTATGAATCCTTATGCAGGTTGCGAACATGGTTGCATATACTGCTATGCCCGAAACGTGCATGAATACTGGGGTTACAGTGCCGGGCTGGATTTTGAACAAAAGATCCTCATCAAAAAAAATGCACCTGCTTTATTGAAGAAATTTCTGCAGCATCCTAAATGGCAATGTTCTCCTATCATGCTTAGCGGCAATACGGATTGTTATCAACCTGCAGAACAAAAATACCGGCTTACCCGTGGCTTACTGGAAGTGTGTAATGACTTTAATCAGCCGGTAGGTATTCTCACAAAAAATTCCTGGATCATAAAAGACAAGGATATTTTGCAACAGATGGCTGAGAAGAATATAGTTTCTGCGATGGTATCTATTACTTCACTCGATGAAAAACTAAGACGGGTGCTGGAACCAAGAACTGCGACCGCACTGCAAAAATTACGGGTGATAGAAGAATTGAGCAATGCCGGTGTGCGAATGGGCATTATGATGGGACCTATGATACCCGGCCTGAATGAACATGAGATGCAGAAGATAATGAAAAGTGCAGCTGATGCAGGGGCAACTTTTACTGCCTATACTTTTATCCGGTTAAATGGTGCGGTCAAATTTCTTTTTCATGATTGGTTGTACAAAAACTTTCCTGATAAAGCAGATAAAGTGTGGCACCTGATAGAGCAAAGTCATGGTGGCAAAGTGAATGACAGCCGCTGGGGCCTACGCATGCGGGGAGAAGGAAATATTGCAGACCTTGTGGCCCAGCAGTACCGGAAATATGGAAAGCTTTATAACATGAATGCGGAAGACTGGAGCCTGAATACTGCTTTGTTTCGCCGAAAAGGAGAGCAGGGGACTTTGTTTTAAAAACTGATCTGAAGAATTATTTTATCTCCATGGAAGTAGCTGCACCATTGTTTCGCAGAAAAATAACTTTGTTCGTCTTCTCAAGCCAGATGATTTTTCGGACTTCTCCATTGAGTGAAAGGCCATTTTCGAAAGGAACAACTGGAGTAAAACTTCCATCCATATTTCCTTTGAGATGCAAAGCAGCTACGGCATCATATACGCCAACCATTACAGCAGGATCTTCAGAGTTGCCTACAACAAGAAGGTCTTTAATTCCATCTTTGTCCAAATCCTGGTAGATGAGGTCATTAATATTAGAAAGTTGGGCCTGGTATGGAAAAGGCTTAAAGCGGTAGGTGCCATTCCCTTCGTTAATCAGTATTCCTGATTCAAAAAAACGGGTAGTGTATACATCCATTCCCTGTTTTTCTTCTGATGTAAAAATCTCATCCAAAGTTTTTCCGGAATAATCACGATAGCGAACAAATTTTTTGCGCATTCCCGGCATCTGATCTATCAATTGGTCACGGCTGAAAAGTGGATAGCATTTATCTCCATTGTAATATCCGAGAACCGCATCGTAACTGCCATTTTTATCGAAGTCTTTTGCATAGATCGTGCAGGGTTTGTTTACTCCGGCTTTGATAGAAGAATTTAATCCCCGGTTGGCAAGTATGATATCCAGGTCGTCATCTCCATCCACATCTGCCTGCTGCATATTGTACCACCAACCGGTGAGGTCATCCATATTTATAGTACTGTCTTTGCCAACGGAAGTAGTTATAATTACATTGTGTTTTACCTGGGAGAAACTATTGTTGTCGAATTCAAATTCTTTTGGAGACATCCATTCGCCGGTTATCCAAAGTGTTGGTTTACCATTCGTGCCTACTGACCAGATGGCCTGGTTAATGATCCCGGCATATTTTAATTCAGGCGCAATTTTATCTGTGACGTCAGTAAACGTTCCGCCATTATTTTGCAACAGGAAACTTTGCTCTGTTTTTGGAAAACTACCAGGAACTACATGACCTCCTACAAAAAGATCCAGGTCTCCGTCCCCATCGAAATCAAAAGCAGAAACCACGGAGCCATTTAATTTTAGCGAAGGCAATGCGCTGTTACTTTTTGTAAAGTTTCCTTTGCCGTCATTGATATATAACCTGTCCTGGTAGAGGTCGCTCCCGGCTGCAAATTCGGCCCCACCACTCACTACATAAAGATCAAGGTCACCATCACCGTCGGCATCAAATAATAAAGAACCCATGTCTTCATATTTTTTATCTGCTGTAAATGCAGCAATGGTTTTTGGGACAAAATTTCCGGAACCAGTCTGTATCATCATTACCCCGGCCTCACCTGCAGCGCCCGACAGATAAAAATCTTCCAGTTGATCATTGTTGACATCTCCGCGGCTGAAATATGGTCCTTTGCGGCTGCATTTGTAGGGTATTAATGGTTCTCTTTTGAAATCAATAAAATCATTTTCTACCTGGCTGTATTTAAAGAAATTTGATGGGGTTGAGGTGAATTTAATTCCTGCTGATGGCTCAACTGCTTTTGCTTTTGCCACGCCCTGGGACATGTAGTAAGTGTAAGTAGAATCTGTTTGTAAGTTGGATAAAGAAATTGCTTTTTGATTGGGAAAAATGATCTCTACAGAACTGATGGATTGATTTGTTCCGGTTCCAAAATGAACATTATGTTCTGAAGTAGAAAGAAAGCCTCGCTGCGGATTATAATGTTGTATTTGTTGCTGTCCATCTGAGAAAATCAGTTTCACAATTGTACCATATGTTTCATTAAAAGAACCGGGTTTATCAAAGAATTTAAAATTGATAAAATGTCCCTGTGTTCCTTTTTCCCGGCTCATATTTTTTAATACAAAAGCTTCTCCATCTACATTATTTACTACAAGATCAAGATCTCCATCATTATCCAGGTCTGCATATGCTGCACCATTACTAAAAGAAGGTGGAGCGTCTGTCCAGGTCGTAGAAACGTCATCGAATTGAAGGCTGCCTTTATTATGATACACATAATTTTGAACAGGCACAGATGGCATACTTTGCAACCAGGTGTTCATGTCTACAGACTTTCCTGTGTTCATTGCATTCATTACAGAATCCAATACAAACACTTTATAATCCCAATCAGTCATGTCTCTTTTTAAACCATTGGTAATGTATATGTCTTTATAGCCATCGTTGTCAAAGTCAGCAATGACAGGGCTCCAGCTCCATTCTGTTTCTGCAATACCAGCATAGTTGCCCACTTCGCTGTAGCTGTTATTGCCATTATTTAGTTGGAGTGTATTCCTGGGATATTGATAGTAAAGACCAAACTTCAGCAGGAGTTGAAACTTATCATAGTTTTGGTTTACTGCAAATAATTGTTTCTGTCTTACCGGATCATTTACAGCCATATCCATCACATAAATATCTTCAAGTCCATCATTGTTGATGTCAGAAATGTCTGAACCCATGGATGAAAAACTCACATGCTTTATATAGTCGGAAAGTTTGTTTGTAAATGTACCATTGCCGTTATTGATGTATAAATAATCCGGTTTATTGAAATCATTCGCTACATATATATCCTGCCACCCATCGTTATTAATATCTGCAATCGAAACACTGAGACCAAAGGCATGATTGATCAATCCAGCTTTCGCCGTTATATCAACAAACTTATTTCCCCTGTTCTCAAATAAGCGGTCACTAACAAAACGGGTATTTGTTGTGTCATCTACATACACCAGTTTTCCATTTAGATAAGTAGCAGGAATTGTCATGCTCTTGCTAAAATCTTTTGGATGATTCAGGAGGTAGAGATCCTTGTCTCCATCATTATCAAAATCAAAAAAATATGCCTGGGTGCCAAAGCTGACGTCATCAAGTCCATATTCTTTTGCACGATCAGTAAAAGTGCCGTCCCTGTTGTTTATATAAAGAATTTTTTTGCGCAGGTTAGGATCGTCATATCCTGACTTACTCACAAAAATATCCATGTAGCCATCATTGTTTATATCTACCATGTTTACGCCATTCTTGATCCCCGCACCTCCGTTTACCCCCGCAGATTCTGTAATATCTTTAAAACGAAAATTTCCTTCATTCAGGTAAAGTTTATTGCTGCCAAGCGTTGAGGCAAAATAAATATCGGGGAATCCGTCATTGTTGACATCACCCACACATACACCAGCACCTAAGTATAGATACTCATACTTGTATAGAAACATTTGAGGGGTTTCCTGTATATCATTTCTAAAATTTATTCCCGAAACAGATGAGGGAACCAGGGAGAGTTGTGGGGTATTAAAAGCAGGACTTTGAGCAATTACAAACAAACCATTCAATAAGATGAACAATAATATTATTGCCTGGTAAAATTTTTTCATTGTGCTATTTAATTATTTATTACTGCCGGTAAGCTTATGGTAAACATAGTTGCCAATGTCTTTGCCCTGGTCTATACTGATCTCAGCCGTTAATGGATAATGTATACCACCATATACACGACTCCACGTAACCTCGTGTGCAGCTTCATAAAAAGAATTGAAACTTCGGCTGGTATTCCCAAAAGGTATTTCTGTGTAATCAGTAAAGTGATAATTTTCTCCGAATATATGTGTGAGTATTGTGGCTGCTGCATTGGAGATCACGGCATGTCCGCTGGTAAATTCCGGGAATGGAGGGGTTTGAATATAGGGTTCCCATTTTTGGTCTACAAACTGATTGATGACAGTAATTGGACGAATAAGATTTGTTTTAAATTTTACATCCCAGGAAGAAATAAACGCATCATACATTGCTATAGAAGTAAGCGAATAAGCAAGCGCACTTTTTTTAATCCCAATATTGTTTTCTATGCAGGCTTGCTTGGCAATCATTAACCAATGCCCGCCGGGAGATATCTTGTGAATGAAATAGTTCAGGTGTCCCAGGTTTACAGATACATTCGGGTTGTCATCCCAATATTTAGCTGTTGCTTTTTGAGCAGTATCCAGTTTAGAAGTAAGCTTATACAACTCCATCATTGTTTTATTGAAGGCTGATTTTTTTTTCCTACTATAAACAAGAATTTTTTTTGGCATAAACTGGCCAGGATTATTGAATGTAAAAGTCCTCATTTCATTCCAGTGAGGTTCTATTGCAGTAGCGTAATCTGCAGGAGTTAATTGCCATTTGCCGGGGAGATCAGAATTTGTAAACCTCGGCATAGCACGGGTTGGGCCATAGTTATCATCTTTTGCCCACTGAAGAATATGGTTGGCCACTTTCCTTCCGTGCTCAAAACTTTCTTCTGCCAGGGGAACTTTTTTCTGCACAATAGAATCGTGAAAATGCGTATACCAATCTATAAATTTCTCTTCGGAGCCTACAAGTTTTTGGGCCACGTAAGAAAATGCAGCATAGGCTGCAAGCGTGTCATTGTAAGCACCTGGTGCAGCTGGTAGTTGCTTTAGGCCATTAAGCTTTCCGGCAAACCCAGGATATTCTGCATCAGTTCCTTTAATGCATTCATAAAACGCAATGTTGGGATATGTATAAATACGACTGGCCACAGGAGGAGTGTACACATCATGCATCACAGTATTGATGAGCAGATCATTTAATTGGTGCAATACTTTTGCTTCCTGCTGAGCCGAAGCCTGATTTTGTAAAACAATAAAAGAAAAAGCAGCTAAAAGCAGTTTTTTGTAAAAGTCCGGCATTTATAATTTTAGTTTGGTATTCTTCCAAATTTAAACAAAATTAAGCCGATGAAAAAGCTAAAAGTCTGACAGTAAAGGATTCTACAGACCACCTCAACGATACTGAATAAAAAAAGGGCTTTATAAAAGTTGAAATCCTATTATAAAACCCCTGGTATATTATAAGTTTAAGCTTATGTGATCGCCTGTACATTGATGTCATTATAAGCTGCATTGGTCAGTGTCTGGTCTGCATTTTTTTCTTCTTCAAGCGATTTATGAAGTTTCTGAGCCAGGTCGTTTTCGCCTAATGCTTTTGCAAATGCACAAAGAGTACCGTAAGTCGCTATTTCGTAATGCTCTATTTTTTGTGCTGCAGCTATAATACCTGCATCTCTTACCATTCCTTTCTTTGTTTCCGACATGATGCTGTTTGCTTCTTTGATCAGGCCTTCCATTGCTTCGCATTTTTTAGCCTGGGCTTTTTTACCCAGCATTTGGAATGCTTCTTCCAGGCGTGTAACCTGACCTTTGGTTTCTTCCAAATGAGTATTCAGCCCCTTTCTCAGGTTTTCCGAGGTGGCGTTCTTGGCCATTTTTGGAATTGCTTTAGTCAGTGCTTTTTCTGCCCAGTAAATATCCTTGAGACTTTCTACCATAAATTCTCTAAGCCCCGTAGCTGCATCGGGGTCTGCTGCAACAACTGATTGGGATTCAGAAGATGATGTAGATTTTGAAGTAGCTGCCTTTTTTTCGGGAGCTTTTTTTGCTGCGGCTTTATTAGTCGTAGCTTTTTTTGTTTGTGCTTTTTTAGTAGCCATGATTGTATATTTTTTTACATAGCGTAAAAAAATTATACCATTAATTTTTGATATGAACTCACAGAAGCATTGAGTATTTATTTACCATATTATCTGTTCTGGTTTTTTAAGTGAGCAATTTAAGCTACAGTTTATCCAGGAACTTTAAAACAATCTGGTTAGCATTTTTGAAAATGAATGCCCATGAAAAAAGATATACCATGAGGATTTACTTCAGGTTCATTGAAGGATAAATGAAAAAGTGCTGTGGGTACTGCGAAGTGATTCCGCAGAAATACGATATACCAATTTGTTGGAATGAAAACCTTTTTTTGAAGTAGGAGCCTGGGCAATACTTTCAGTTGTAAGGTTCATCATAACTGCACAACATAACAGGCATAAAATCTTTTGGGTAAACATAGTCAAAGTCTTCTTGTAAAAGATGCCTCCAAAAAAACGATGAAAATTTTTAATGAAAGCTTTCTACAAATGAAACAACTTTTATTTTACTAATCCACTTCTGTTGAAGAATAACTACATTTATTTTTTTTATAAAAATTATTTCCATGAAAGTTTTCATTGCCCTCCTGATAATGGTCTGTAGTTCTGTTTCCGGGTTTAGCCAAACAGCAGTAAAGTATCCTGTAATAGACATTCCATACAAGAAATTTGTGCTTAAAAATGGCCTGACCCTGATAGTGAGTGAAAACCATAAGATACCTATGGCGGCTTTTAATATCTGGTACCACGTGGGCAGCAAGAATGAAAAGCCCGGTAAGACAGGGTTTGCTCATTTGTTTGAGCATATCATGTTCACAGGTTCTGAACATTATCCTGACTTTGACCGGGAAATGCAGGTGGTAGGCGGTGGATCCAATAATGGCACGACGAATAATGACAGAACAAATTTCTTCGAAACATTTACATCTGCCGGACTCGATAGGGTTTTGTGGGTAGAAAGTGACCGTATGGGTTTTTTACTAAAAGGCCTGGACAGTAATAAAGTAGAAGTGCAGAGAGGTGTGGTGCAAAATGAAAAACGGCAGGGAGATAACCAGCCTTATGCTATTGCAGAAGAACTCACCATCAAAAGCACCTACCCTCCGCAGCATCCTTATTCCTGGAGCGTGATTGGTAGTCTGGATGACCTTGCGGCTGCATCATTGGATGATGTGAAACAATGGTTCAAAGATTATTACGGCCCCAATAATGCCGTTATTGCTATTGCCGGGGATGTAAATGCCGAAGAAGTATTACAGAAAGTAGAAAAATATTTTGGGTCTATACCACCAAGTCCGCCTATAGCAAGACAGGACGTATGGATTAATAAAATGACCGGAACCCATACCCAAAAAGCACAGGACAGGGTGCCGCAGCCTATGTTGACCAAAGTTTGGAATGTGGCCCAATGGGGAACAAAAGACATTACTTATTTAGACCTGCTTTCCACCGTGCTTACTAAAGGAGTTTCGTCCCGCTTGTACAAAAAACTGGTGGTGGAAAATCAATTGGCCACTGATGTATATACCTATACAAACGGCAATGAGATAGGAGAACAATTTGTAATTGTGGCAATGGCCAAGCCCGGTATAGACCTGGAAAAAGTGAATGCGGTGATCAATGAAGAAATGAAAAAAATTATTTCTACAGGCGTTACTCCGGCAGAACTTGAGCTGGCAAAAACGACTTATTTCGCTAACTTTCTAAAAGGCATTGAAAGAATAGGAGGATTTGGGGGTGTAAGTGATATTCTTGCTGAAAATGAAACCTATGGTGGTAGCCCGGATTATTACAAAAAAATACAGACCTGGGTCAAGGCAGCCACTCCCGCAGACATTAAAAATGCTGCAACCAAATGGCTGAGCGATGGTGTATATGAACTGAGCATTTTACCATATGGAGAACCAGAAGCCATTAGCAGTACTTTAGATCGTACTATTCCTCCCCCGGTGGCCTCCGTTCCTTTGGTAAAATTTCCGGAGGTAAAACAATTTACCCTCAGCAATGGCTTAAAAGTATACCTGGCAGAACGCCACGATGTACCATTGGTAGATTTGGCCATTTCATTTAATGCCGGCTACCAGGCAGACGAAACCGGGAAAGAAGGCACAGCAAAACTGATGAGTGATATGCTCACTGAAGGAACTGCTACCAAAACTGCAGACCAGATCAGCAGCACAGAAACAGCACTGGGCGCAGACTTATCTGCATCAGCCAGTCTTGTTACAAATGCTATCAGTCTAAAAGCATTGAAGAGTAACCTTATTCCTTCATTGGAACTCTTTACTGATGTTGTACTACATCCTTCTTTTCCACAACAAAATTTTGACAGGTTAAAAGAAGAACAGGTTATAGAAATAAAGCAGGAAAAAGCCAACCCCACGCAGCTGGCAAGAAGAATACTTCCGCAATTGATGTATGGTGGAAAAAATGCTTACAGTAATCCGCTTAGCGGAAGTGGCTATGAGTCTTCTGTACAAACCATCAAAAAAACTGACCTCTCTGCATTTCACAACGATTGGTTTGTGCCACAAAATGCTACGCTGGTCATTGCTGGTGATGTTACAGAAGCTGAAGTAAAACCACTACTGGAAAAATACATGAGCAGCTGGAAAAATAAACCTTACACTGATAAGGTAATGCCTCAACCAATACCTGTTACAGGTACAAGGGTTTTCCTGGTAGATGTCCCGGGTGCTCCGCAAACTGTGATCAATGCGGCGGTACTTAGTCCTGCGCCAAACAGCAAGAACAACGATGCGCTGCGCCTGATGAATACAATGCTTGGCGGGTCTTTCCTTTCCAGGCTTAACATGAACCTGAGAGAAGACAAGCATTGGTCTTATGGTGCGGGGGCAAGGTTTTATGATACCAAGACAGATGGTATCTATACTGCTACAACTTCTGTACAAACTGATAAAACAAAAGAAAGTATAGTGGAAGTTTTAAAAGAACTGAAACAAGTAACATCTACAATGCCTATTACGCAGGCAGAGTTTCTAAAAGAACAAAACAGTACATTATTAGAAATGCCGGGTAGCTGGGAAACCAATGCTGCTGTCAGGTCTTTCCTGCAAAGCAGCCTCATTTACCGCAAGGGTGTAAACTATCCTGCAGAATATCCGGGGATCATAAAAAATCTATCCCTGAAAGAAATTAACGATGCAGCTTCTGCTGTTATCAAAACAGATAATCTTACCTGGTTAATTGTAGGGGATAGAAATAAAATAGAAGCCGGAATTAAAGAATTAAACCTGGGGCCGCTGACTATTTTGGATGCTGATGGGAATAAGGTGGAGTAACAGAGAACCGTTGAGTGTTGTTTAGCATTATTGAGCGTTGTTTATTGCAAGAGTTCTGTTTAACATTGTTGATGGTTGTTGAACATGGTTTAATGGTGGAACCAAAGAGTTTCAATAATCCTAATTATTGAATATTATTTTATGCAACCACAAATTATTAGGAGCACAGATTTTAAAATTGCTAAATGCTTTTAATTTAGGATTGCAGGGCGGTACGATGGTGATGAATAGCAGGGCTTTTTTTATAGCCCCAGAGGGGCGTTATGTTGGTAGAACAACGAACCTTCCTATTCCTCTAGTCCTGTACAGGCGGCATTTTATCGGTTGAGGTATGAATGATTTTAAATGAATAAAAATGATAATGATCAAACCATTGCAAATAATCCTGGGCTTTGTTTTCATATTTATTTTCCAAAATTCATTTGCACAATCTCTGAATGGTACATGGACAGGAAACTATAGTTCGAGCGGCGGCGTAGTAATTCCATCCCTTATTCAACTTGAATTTCAACAGGTAAATGAAAAAGAATTTACCGGGGTATTGCATTTATATTACTCAAGAGGTGGTTACGAACACACAAAAATTTCTGCTGTTTTAAATCCGCTGGATTCTACCATTGTACTCAGAGAGGATAGCGCTATCAGTTACAAACTCGGTTTTATGGGTTTTCAGTGTTTGGGTATCTGTAATATGAAGCTGTATAAATACGAATCTTCCTACATCATGAGAGGAATATGGAGAGATAAAAAAAGAGGGCTTCTTAAATGCCCGGATGGCAGGATTGAATACAGGTTGGCTTTTAATACCGAAGCTGTAATTAAGGAGTCGCCAGTTACATTTCAAGAACAAAAACAGGAAGTAAAAAAAGAGGAGCCAAAAGTTCCTGAGAGAGTGCTCGATGTGCAAAAAGTGATTGACCTGAAAGCCGAAGAAGCGGACTCAATTAAAGTGGAAATTTATGATAGCGGCACGGTAGACGATGACAGCATTTCAGTTTTTTTTAATGACAAGCTGCTGATAGATGCTCAAAGAATTTCTGTGAAACCAATCGTGTTTTACATAAATATAGACAGGAATATTCCTTTCAATAAGCTTGTCATGAAAGCCATCAACCTGGGTAGCATACCACCTAATACAGCATACATGGTTATTACAACTAAGAAAAGACGTTATACTTTGACCCTGAATTCCAACTTGGAAAAAAATGGTACCGTAGAGTTTACGGTGGAATAATTATTTTTTCTTCTAATGCTTCAGCAAGCCTTTTTACATGATTGTGTTGGCATATTTTATGCGATTAATCTAAACCTTTACAATCCTCAATTGTTAGCTTTTTTAATACTGTTTAATATTGTGGGCATTAAAACCAACTGAACCACCACATGAACAATTTGTTACAACTGTTCCTTACTACAAGAAAGCGCTCGGTAGAACTGTGCGCCCCACTACACAAAGAGGATTATATACCTCAACCTGTAGATTTTGTTAGTCCTCCCAAATGGCACCTGGCCCACAACACATGGTTTTTCGAAGAAATGATTTTGACAAAATTTGTACAAGACTACCAGGTTTTTGATCAGGATTTTTGTTTTTTATTCAATAGTTATTACCAAACTGTAGGAAAGCGATCGTTGAGAAATCATCGTGGTTTTATTACCCGTCCCGGTGTAGATGAAGTTTTTGCTTACAGGAAACATGTAGATGAACAAATGTCAAATTTGTTGCAGAAAGAAATTTCTCCCGGGCTGGAAGAACTGGTGGTACTCGGCATTAATCATGAACAACAACACCAGGAACTTTTCATAACTGACCTCAAATTTATTCTACATACAAATCCCATTTATCCTGTTTACCATGCAGATGCAAATATGGTAAATGATGAAAATGGGGCAAAGGGATTTATTTCAATAGAAGAAGGTGTTTTCCCAATAGGAGCAGAAGGAGAAGGTTTTCATTTTGATAATGAATACAGCCGCCACCGTGTTTTTTTAGAGGCATTCGATATAAGTAAAACTTTAGTTACTAATGGGGAATACCTGGAATTTATCAAAGCAGGTGGATACGAGGATTTTAAATATTGGCTGGATGAAGGTTGGAGCTGGGTGCAAAATGAGGAGATTAAACACCCGCTTTATTGGCATCACACAAATGATGAGTGGCATTATTTTACCCTTGCAGGTTTAAAGCCTGTGAATGAAAATGCCATTCTTTCCCATATTTCTTTTTATGAAGCACAAGCATTTGCTACCTGGAAAGGAATGCGTTTACCCACAGAACAGGAATGGGAAGCAGCTTCAGCGCAGTTAGATTGGGGGAAGAGGTGGGAGTGGACGTATTCAGCTTACCTGCCTTATCCGGGTTTCAGCATTGCAGAAGGAGCTCTTGGAGAATACAACGGAAAATTTATGGTGAATCAGATGGTGCTACGTGGAGGTTCTGTGGCAACTGCACCGGGGCATTCAAGGGCCACTTATAGGAATTTTTTTCACCCTCATTTTCAATGGCAGTTTTCTGGTATAAGATTGGTTAAATAAAATTTCCAATAATTATTACTCAATATTATTAATTATGTACGATCAATCTACAATAACCGAGACCGCACTATATAATACCACTTTTGCCAAAGACGTTCATGAGGGACTTGCAGCCTATCCAAAACGGCTTTCCTCAAAATATTTTTATGATGAGATAGGGGATGCACTTTTTGTAAAGATTATGTCGCTGCCGGAATATTATCTTACCCGTTCTGAAATGGAGATTTTTCAAACGCAAACTGAAAATATTATTGCAGCAATGGATTTGCAGCAGGATAAATATTTTGAACTGATAGAATTAGGTGCGGGTGATGGATTGAAAACAAAAGTATTTTTATCTACCCTGGTGAAAAATAATTATTCATTCACCTACGTCCCATTGGATATTTCCGGGCATGCTTTGCAGCAATTAAAAACATCTATAGAAAATGAAATACCTGGTGTAAGAGTAGAACCTGTTGAAGGAGATTATTTTACTTCTCTGACTAAATTAAAACAAACACAGAATCCCAAAATCGTTTTGTTTCTTGGTTCTAGTATTGGCAATATGTTGGATGAAACAGCCACCATGTTTGTCAATAAACTTGCTGAAGATTTACAACCCGGAGATAAATTATTGCTTGGTGTAGACCTGTTAAAACCCAAAGAAATTGTATTGCCTGCATATAACGATGCACAGGGAGTGACAAGAGATTTTAACCTGAATCTTCTCCGCCGTATCAATGAGGAACTTGGTGCAAATTTTAACCTGGAAGCGTTTGAACATATACCTTATTATACCGAAGAAGAAGGAATAGCCAAAAGCTTTCTTAAAAGCAAGAAAGAACAAATGGTCAATATAGCAGCAACATCTTCGGTCTACCATTTCAGCAAAGGTGAGTCCATACACACAGAGATCTCCAGGAAATATAATGATGAGATAATTGGTAAAATCACAAAGAAATCCAGATTGGTGATAGATCAAAAATTTACTGACAGTAAAAATTATTTTGCTGATTATCTTTTAGAAAAAAGATAAAACTTACAGACTCCCACTCATTTCCAGCACCAGGCTGCTAAGGTTCTCATCAGGTTTTTCGGCTACAGCAACGAAGCTATATTCACCGGTTGCAGGTTGTCAGGGTCGCATTCATCCGTGATCACACTGATAGCTGCACATGGAAGATTTACCTCGTTGGCCACAATCACTTCGAATACTGATGGGAGATGTAAGGAATGAGAAAGTAATTGATGAACTAAACCGGGTAAAAAAATCAGAAGTGTTTGCATCAATGAATAATGGTGAAGTGTATAAAATGGTAGAAACTTAAGGCCTGGCTGAAGAATTTGCATTTGAAAGGCAGGCCTGGAAGATATTTGTTTCTGTGCGATGTGTTTTTTTGAATATTGGTATCAAGACTTAGAAGCTAAAATTCCGCAAGAATAATAGCATAAAGCTCAATTGCTTAAAGGAAAGCTGGTTAACGATATTTTGCCGTACATTTAAATCAAAAAATTTCCATGCATGATCAGCTATTGCCAACAGATAAAATCCTCGCCATAGATATTGGCGGGTCTCATATAAAAACAATTCTTCTTGATCATGAAGCAAATCCTTTAGAGGATAGGAGACGCACGCCCACGCCCAAGCCGGCATCTTCAGATGCTGTAATCCATATCATAAAAGAACTGGCTGCACAAACTGAAGGCTATACAAAAGCAGCGGCTGGTTTCCCGGGATTTATCAAAAACAATGTGGTGATGACGGCGCCTAACCTGGGCACAGATTATTGGCATGGCGTAAACCTCGCATCGGAGTTGGAAAAAGCGATCAATGTACCGACACTCGTAGTGAACGACGCAGACTTTCAGGGAGCAGGATTGGTAAAAGGTTCTGGCCTGGAAATGGTGATTACGCTGGGTACCGGTTTCGGTACAGCATTATTACTGGATGGAAAATTACTTCCGCACCTGGAAATAAGCCAGCATCCCGTAACCAAATCTAAAAATTACGACCAATACATTGGAGAAGCTGCATTAAAAAAAATTGGTGAAGAAAAATGGAATAAAAGAATGGAGAAGGTGCTTAATACTTTGAGTACCGTATTTAATTATGATCACCTCTACATCAGTGGTGGAAATGCAGAGCTACTCAACTTTGACCTTGGTCCAAACATAACCATCAAGTCAAATAAAGAAGGTTTTGCGGGTGCGGTTACATTATGGAAGTACCAGGCATTTTCTTGAGGTGTTATCTAACAATTTCTTTCAATTTTTCATAATCGATTTTGGAATGATGGCGATTGTCTCGTGGTATTTTTTTCAAGAATACAATGTCAATAATCCTTGGATCTGATTTTTTTATAGCTGATATTGTAGCTGCTTTATTTATGCCTTTTTTCGATTCTACAACTCCGGTGATTTTATTATTGACCTTGAGTACTGTACCTGTTTCTACATTTTCCAGCTCTCCAAAAAATCTTTCGTAGGTAAACGGACTGATAATTCCAGTTGCTGTATGTATAAGCATACTACATCTGCCCGTTAAAAATAACAATCCATCAGAATTAAAAAAACCACTGTCACCGGTTCTGTGCCAGCATTCACCATTTACAAATATTTTATTATACCTCAATGCTTCAGGGCTGTTATAATAATCTTTTAGTACATGCTTTCCTTTTACGATGATCTCTCCAATTTCACCCTGGGCCAATATTTTCTGCGCTAACTGTTCTTCGGATATAGCAGGAAGTGCCTCGCTGGTAACAGATAAAATTTTCACCGTGATTTCTTTAACCGGATGTCCGACAACCAATCCGGTTTTAATATCGGTGCGATTGCAAATTTCCTCGGCTCTTAATGAGCTTATCGGTTCGGCTTCTGTAGATCCATAGATAATCCGGATGTCAGCATTGGGAAATGATTCTATAAATTGTTGCGCATCTGTTGGGAATACCGGGGCTCCACCAGTTGCTATTTTCTTCACTTCTGATAATGCAAATTCATCTGCAAATGAAAATTTACTTAGCTCTTTTAAAAAATAGGGAGAACAACTTATGCTGTTTATTTTGTAAGTTTTTATTTGTTCAGCTATCAGTACTGGTTTCAAAGTTGATTTTTTTGCAGCATTAAAATTTGCAATTACAGATGTAATTCCCGCAGCAAGGTTTATTAAAAGTACAATAGGAAGCACAGGCATATCTACATCACCGGCCCTGGGATTAATAATTTTCTTTAATTCTTCAAACTGGTGAAACAATAAAGGATGAGTCCTTATTGCTGCCTTTGGGAGACCTGTACTTCCCGTGGTGAAAGTAATGAGGGCAGAATCCTCAGCCTCCATTTTTGTAAGTTCAAAATCTGAATCATTTGTCGGAACTCCTGCAAAAGCACCAGTGAATCTAAGCGGAATGTGACGCAGCGGAGCTGAGATGATACGAAGTAAAATTCCTTTTGTATTACAGACCATCGCTTTGCAATTTGTAAGCCTGCAACATTCTTCCAGTCTTTTCAGTCCCACCCATTCGTCCATAAATACGACTGTGGCTCCAATACTAAGTAAGGCAAGAAAATTCCTGTATAAATCTATGCTCATAGGGATAAGCATCAATACCCGGTCTCCTTTTTGAACTCCGCCTTCTCTAAATTTTAAAGCTGTCGATTTCATTTGGTTCTCCAATTCAGCAAATGAAATAGCTTCTTTTTTATAAACGATTGCTTTGCGGTTTGGGTACAGATTGGCAGCCTGTAAAAATAATTCCACCACATTTCCTTTTGAATCCATTGTTTTGATTAAGGGTTTAAATTGTTCTTCCGTAAAGGGCATATTTTCTAAAAGGAAAACCTGAGAAATTTTTAGAAAGATTTGTTGATGATCCATTTTCAGGAATGAAGGCATGGATCATTTTTGTATAATTCTGGCTGGCTGCTTTTTTATAAATCATATTGCCTATGACATGACCCAGGCCTTTCCATCTTTCATCGGGATGCCTTGCGAGGGTTTTGACGATCAGTACCTTTTCATTTTTATTATATAAGTCGGGAAAACATAAAAAGTATCCAATTAATGCTCCCTGAATATCGTGAGCTAAGATGACAAAAGAAGGATCTATGATAGGTTTTAATGCCAGGTATTTCTCTACGAAATATGACTTGTCTATATCTGTATATAAAAAGTTTTTTGCAAATGCAGTTTTGGTGAGTTGGTAAATATTCTCCAGTTCAATGTTGAAATTCTCCATATTTATTTCCCTGAATGTCACTCCTTCGCTTTTAAAGAACGCTTCTGTTTCAAGTACTTTTTCATGATCGAATGTAGGGTCATTATCTATTGAAGAATAATAATCTTTGATTACAGTAAAGCCTGATTGTAGGAACTGGTCATTATAATATTGGTGATGACATTGCTCCGAAAAAAACAAGTTTTCTTTTTCGGAGCCTATAAAACGGTATTGTTCCCAGGTACTCCCATTCATCGGTCCGACAATAAATTTCATTCCGGATTTTTTTGCTGCCTGCAATACAGCATGTATCAGGCTGGAAGAAATTTCATCATCCTGAACGCATTCGTAATTGCCGATTGTGCAAGCAGATTCATCTTTATATTTTAAAAGTGGGTTGAAGTATAGCGATGCTCTTCCACAAAATTTATGCTCACTTATGGCAACAAAAGACACTGCAAGATTTTGTAAACAAATACCTGTTGAGATTTTATCCTGGCAATAATCACCCTTATATAGCTCATTAATACCATTTTTGAACATGTCAAAATACGCATCACCAGGGTACGTTTCATGTATCGTGATCATTGAAACAAAATTAAAATAATTAATACAGCTATGGGTATCGTAATATTATCTGTGCCTCTGCGGCTGAACAACTCTGCGGCAGTTGATGCAATAGCTACGCATAAGATCATTAACGGCACGTAGACAAAGTCTTTTGACGGGAGTACATAAAAGGTAGTCACAGCAATTATAACAGCAGCGCAGAAAAATGAAATTGACCCAATGAGCGTTTTGTTTTCTGATGTAATTTTCATTTTGTATTTGGTGCTTAGTTTTCCAATGTTAGCGGCAAGAGGATCGGCAATGGCAAGAATAAGTATAGGTAAATAAAAGAACATGAGCTCAGCATAAAATTCATACGCTACATAACAGGTTACAACTGCTACAGGATATAGCAAACTTCCAAGTGTACTTCTTTTTACGGAGTTTACAGATTGGAGAAAATTGAATTGTATACTTGCCAATAAAAGAATTAAAAATGAAGCACAAAGAAGACTAACCAGCAAAAGGTCCTTAATGAGCAATGGGAAAAGAAGTGTCAGAAGTCCTGTGCCAATATGCACAATGTTTCGGGTATAATCAGCTTTTATTTTTAATTTATGGTAGAGCAATTCTGCTACAGCAAATAACGCCAGGAATGCAAATGCCAGTATGATTGTATTTGTCAGCGACTGGCTCATAGCTTTTCTTCAGCTATAAAGCAGTTATAAAAAAATCCTTTATCCTCTCCGGACAGTTTCCCGGATAGCGCAGACTGATATTTCGCTTCCCCAGGAAATATAGAAGAAATTCTCGCTGGTACCATGAGGTTCCAATAACACAGCCTGCCGCCCTTATTAATGCCTTCGAGCATTTGTAAAGCAGTCTCTTTAAAAACAGGTTGCGGCATGTATTCAAATATATTGGATAGGTTCATACAGTCAAATCTTTCATGCTTTTTGATCGCATCATTGGTTGATCCTTTTTGTAATACCAGGCGACCAATATTCTTTTTTATAATGTCGAAATTTTCTTTTTGCATGTAATGAGGCAGGCGCTTTCCAAAATGACCATGTAGGCTGAAGTAAAGTATTTCATTCTGTTGTGCTCTTACAGAACTCAATTGATTCGCAGCTTTTTTATAGATGGTTTTTGAAACATTTACTTTAACCTGTTTCAAAAATTCCGGATCCCTGCCAAAGCGGCCCATAATAAAATTGCTGAAAAAGATCCTGAACAATAATTTCCAGCGCCAGGTATTCCATTGATCAGCATAAAAACATTTTTGCGCTTCTTCAGATTTCTCCTTGAATAAATCTTCAACTTTTTTCTTTGAATGAATCAATGGTAATATACGGTTGCAGAACAACTGAAAATATTTTTCAAACTTGCCTGAGTATATAATTCCTGAGTTAATCAAACCCGGGTTTGATTCCCAATAGCTCTTCGCTTCAGCTGACAATTGGTTTTTTATTTTATTAAAAACCTGAAGTCTTGTTCCTGAGGGCCTGAAACCCATGAATGCCAATGCCTCTTCATGTTCAAGACTGCTAATGACTTCTTTTTTTAGTTCCACAAGATATAACTGTACCTGGTTTATATCTACAGCTACTACAATTTCAGGATTGGTAACCAGCAAAGAAAAACTATTGTCTCCACCCGAAGCAATAGACAATATTTTACTGCCAGGTGCTGCATTAATTCCTTTCAACAGAACATCCACGTCTTCCCAGCAATTGGCATAGCGGATAATATTGAAATCAACTTTGCTGAGTGTTTTATCTGTCATGCCTGTTAATGATTTTTACGGCGCCGGTGCTTCCATCCATTTCTACTTCATCGCCAGACTGAAGGTTGTCAAGCAATCCTGGTATTCCTACAATACAAGGTTTACCAATTTCCCGGCATACTATCGCAGAGTGGCTTAGTACACTTCCTCTTTCTGTAATCACACCTGCTGCTCCTGCAAACAAAATTACCCAGCCAGGATCGGTGCTGGAGGCAACTAATATTTCTCCATTTAATGATGAAATATTTTGAGGATCTTTCACCACAACAACTTTTCCTTTTATCCTACCCGGGCAGCAACCAATACCCTGCAAATCTCCTTTTAAGTTTTCAGGCTTCTCTTCTTCAAAGAAATTATTCTGGTGATAAACCATTCCATAAGTAGTTAGTCTGTTTGCTGGTGCAGGTTGGGTGGCATATGCTTCGAAATTTTTCTTACGGAGCAAAGCAAGGTTTTTAATATCCTGGTCTACAGAAGTTCCTTCGGCAAAAGAAATAATATCCTCAATTGTAAGGTAAAATACATCTCTTGCTTCGTTCAGTAATCCATTGCTGTAAAGACGCTGACCTATGTGAAAGAAAATTTTCCGAACTATTCCAAAAGCCCTGGTACGCTGGTATCGAAGGTTTTCCCTGGCACTGACAAGTTCCCTCGTTTTGTTTAATGTTTTTTTCAGCTGATATCGTTTCCAGGGTTTATTTTTTAAACTGGCTGCAACTTCTGATTCCGCCTTTTTCCTTATCGTGTCTTCTACCTGATCAGAAACTGAAGCCGCATTTATGCCTGTTTCTACATAAGCTTTAAGCACATGCACAAACCTCCAGGGTTCCTGGCTGTAGGAAATTGTTTCCAGTTTTAATTCTCCCATACAACGCTCTCCAAAATCAAATAAATAATCTTCAATCTCTTTTTTTAGCTTCCTGCTTTTTTCATCTTCAGCTGTTTGCAGGTGATGCCAGATTTCTTGCCCATCGTTTTCTGTAAAGATTTTTCTTAATGCTTCATCTTTACTAATAAATGTAGCCATTGTGATACTTCTGTGTATGGGTTCAGTAGAAATAATATCACTACTGCCACAGAGCAAATCATTATGTATGTTAGGATTGTCGCTGACCTGGTATTTTATACAACGTTTTTGTAACATGCCATAATAAATCATTGCATAAAAATCATTTAGCAATGGCGCTTTCCATTCCTGTAGTAAGGTTTTTTCGAATTTTTTGTACAATACCAATAATTCCGGAACTGTTTTCTCTTCAAAGTTTATCTGTTTGTATTCATCAATAACTGTATTGGTCAGTTGTACAAATGTTTTCCTTTTTTCGGGTAACCCAAGAAAGCGCCGATACATGTTGAGTAACATTTTTGAAATGCTAATAAATGCCTTTGTTGTAGAAAGTTTGTAAGACTCAGGGATATCAAATTGCTCAGTTACACCCATCATTTTTTCCATGAAGCGGGCATTAATGCTATAACCCGGAAGCATGGCCAACATGTGGTACCATGACTTTAAATTGTAGTAAACTCTTCCCTGCAATAAGCCCAATGTATTTTTAAAAACATGCTCGTTTTCTTTTATCACTTTTTCACTCACGCCCAGGTAGCTGCAAAATAACTTGTATGCCTGCTCGTAAGAATTTTTAATAAAGGAAAATGTTAGCGGTGTAGTTACTCCCGGATAAGATTCTATTATGTTACTATTGTCCCAAACTGTGTAATTTGTTTTATCTGACTGCTTTTCTAGGGTAGTGGTAATTGGCCTTGTTTGTAAGATGAAAAGTTCATCATTGTACACAGCAAATTCAATATCCTGAGGTTGCCCAAAAACTTCATAAAGCTTATCCAGAACCTGGACAAGCTCATAAATATGTTTTTCATTCAAAGCAGGAAGCAGTTGTTCTTCTTCGGGAACTGGAATCGTTTTTATCCCGGCTTTAGTAGACTGATTCAGTACCAGTTTCGTTAATTTCTTTGCAGGTTTAAAATCAATATTATTTTTTGAGACGACAAATGTATCGGCATCATATTCTCCTGAAACCAGGCCTTCTCCAACACCAAATACCGCATTAATTATTTTTTCGTCCCCGTTATTATTTACCGGGTTTAACCCAAATGCAACACCTGCCGCATCAGCTGGTATCATTACCTGCACTATTACTGAAAGCCCGGAAACATCCGAAAGATGATGCATCTTTCTATACTCATTAATTCCGGGAGCAAAGGCACTTTCCCATACCTGTACTATTTTTTCAGCCAGGTTTTGTTTTGTCACAAACAAAAAACTCTTGTATTGGCCGGCAAATGAAAACTCAGTATTGTCTTCATCCTGAGCTGAAGATCGCACAGCATAGTAAGCTGAATGAGGCAATGCGTCAATGACCTGGTTTATGACATTTTCCGGAATTATTAAGGATGGAAAAGAGACATCCAATTCTTCTCTATCCTTTGCCAAATGATGATTCTTATGGATCTGTGTTTGAAGAAAAGCTTGTGGTAAAACAATGAATTCGGGAACATTTAAACCCAGCCTGAAGAGGTGAAACAAGTGTGTGGCCTTTCCACCTACTTCCATATTTTCTTCAAAGTTGGTGCGGGATATAATAATCTTTTCAGTTGTTTCCATTGTTTTTTACAGGAGAAGCTTGATCGACAAGATAACATTCTTCCTGATTTTTCCATCAATGAATTCTTAATGGGCTAAAAGTTTTCAATAAAATTTAACCGGGTAAAATTATTTGAAAAACATCGAGGTTATCATTGGGCCGCCACCCAAAATAAAATACATAGAGATAGTCCATAAAGCCGAGGCATATTCTATCATTTTCGAATTCTTTACTCCCGGCTTGTGTAAAAAAGCAAGGCCTGGTATAGTACAAATAAAAAAAATGAAGGATAAAGCTAACTGCAATCCCAAACCATAACCTGCATACTTGCCGGCAGCTATGGCAAAAACAAGGGTGCCAAAAAGTACAGCTATCCAAAGCCAAACAGCACGTTTGCCAAGAAGTGAAGTATAGGTGATCACACCCGGTGCCTCTTTTTCCGGCGCTCTTATTTTGCGTCCTACTTCTAAAACCACTCCATTCATAAATGAAACGATAAAGAAAAATATTAATCCCGCCGGAGGAGAAACTCCGGCAAGAAACCAATCAAGTCCGCTTGCATACACATCAGTAAGCGGGATGATCATCATATGTGACACAACATACCAGAATTGATTTTTCTTCAACCATTCAGCTATGAAAAACTCTTTACCCATTAACAACAACCAGGCAATTACAACGGCAAAAATCAGCAGCATTTTTGGGAAGAAAAACAGGTTAGTTATTAATTGAAGAAGGAATATAATGATGCCAGCAATACTGAGTTCTTTTAAGCTGACCAGGCCCCGAGGCACAGGAAGCTCAGGTCTGTAAGCATCGTCATCTTTTGCATCTTTGAATTCATCAAAAATTCGTAACAGCATAAATATAGTAATGGTAATGAAAATACCAGGTAGGAAAATATCCCATGAAACAAATCCTGCCGCCTGCCGGCAGATGCGGGAATACGAAATAGCTGAAAAACTAAATGCAGTAATCAATAGTCCATGCCCCAGAAGTGGGAATCTTTCTTTCTGGTAAATGAATAATCGCCGGAATAATGAGGTATTATTCTCTTCAGGCTTACTGAATTTATTTAGTTTAAATGTTGTTTTCATTTTTTCCTGCCCAGGTTTTTATGGGCTGCAGTAAAATGACCTGCAGACAATGCAGCAGCTATAGAAAGCTCCCCTGCCAATACCAATGCTCCACATATTTCTGCGAATTTCTTTGCTTTACCCTCTCCGAAACAATCCATCAGTTCCAGGCATTCCCGCTGTGTAGGAAGTGCAGTACCACCACCGATAGTGCCTACCATCAGGTTGGGTAATGTTACTGATGCATACAAATCTCCCTCTGCTGTTGCTTCCATCCTGGTGATTCCTACAGCAGCCTCTGCTACACAGGCCACGTCTTGTCCGGTTGCTATAAATAATGCAGCAAGACCGTTGGCATAATGTCCCTGTGCGCCAATACCGCCGCTTTGAATTGCACCAATTGTGGATGTGCGCCAGTATTCAGCCATTGCAGCAGGAGTTGTTTTCAATACAGTTTCTATTACAGATCCCGGTAAGGTAATTTCTGCCGTTACCTTTTTTCCCCTCACATTGGCCAGTGATGAAGCGGTGGCTTTTTTATCACCCGAAAAGTTTCCTTCTATAAACCAGAATTGTGGTTTAACAGGAGCATTTTTTAGAATAAAATGGCAAATTTCTTCGGTGCAGATAGTCACCATATTTTGTCCGGCTGCATCACCCGTAACAAACTCAAATGTGAGAAAAAGGTGATTGCCTTCTATGTTTACCTTAGTATCCTGAAGTGTAGCATACCGGCTATTTTCTTTGGTAATTTTTTTAAAATTTTCTATTTCTGCCAGTACCCATAAAGTAAACTTGCCCAACTCACCCAAATTCCGGAATTTGAATGCAGGACAGCGCTGTACGGCTTCTGCGATACAAATTGAAGTCGCCCCGCCTGAGAGCCAGCAAGCCTTTGCACCACGATGATATGATGCTACTAAAGCACCCTCTGTAGTAGCAAGAGGAACGTAAAACTCCCCCTGAGCCGCTATTCCATTTACAAGTAATGGCCCAATGACTCCTGTAGGCACCATGCTCATGCCAATATAGTTGTCTATGTTACCCTGCAGCAATTTTGGATCTGGCTGCTGTTCTATGGAAAGTAATGAAGGAAGTTTCTTTCCTGTTTGTTTATGTAAGAATACCTGTAAATTTTCTGCAGCTTCAGCAGATGCTATACTGTTTAAAAGGAAACGTTTTCGGCTTTCAATCGGGATTCGTGGATTATTTTCTCTTATAGCAAGGCGATTTATATCTTGTTCTTTAAGAATAAATTTTTGAGAAATATTAATGTTGTTTTCCGCCCCTGATCCCTGGTTCTCTGATGCATTCATACATAAAAGTTACTTTCAAAAGGTTATTTAATTTTTGTGCCTTGAAAATAAAGTTAGACAAGCTTTTACAAATAATTCACCTTTATAATAACATTAGCATCAGGCAGACAAGAATTTACCTTGCAGTTACTTTATGAAAGTGCCAGTTTTTTCTTAAATACAATATCGAAAAATAGTAACCGAATTGATTCAAAATTTTAAGAAATCAATCCAGATTCTGTGTGGCTAAATGCACACTGATAGCCTGCTCAAGGGGAACTGGCATAACCGATGACCCGTCGTTTATGGCACGGAACTGCAAAACCTCTTCATCCCATACAAATACATTCCTGGGCCTGGTGTTTACACTAACATAATACCGAACTTGTTCATTAAAAAAGAAGGGCTCGTATTCTATACGATAAGCAACGTCATCGACAAACAAATTAGCATATCGTTCGTTATTCTTTTCTGCTTTGGTTTGATCTATCAGGGGTGGAACATTTGTGCTGTTTGATTCTTTATTGCTATCCATATTTTAAATGTATTAAGTTGTAAAGATTTTTGTGCTATAGAAAAACTATATAAAAAAAAGGATTACATATTTACACGTTTCCAAATTTTGTTATAGCATCTATTGCAATATTATTTGCGCAAAAAAAATCGCCAGAATCATGCCAATATGCATTTGAAGAAACTATAACCTCTGAAATTTGGGTAAACAAAAATCAGGATAGAAATTTTTGTGAAAGGGAAAGCGAAGACATAAGCTGTCTTTCATAAGCAAAACCTGAACGGCTTCGAGGTATTATAGTACTTGATATTTCTATTCTGTTAGGAAGTATTTTGAACAGAATTATTTTTTTTATTGACTAAACTTACCATCAAATAAATAGCTGAAATTTATTTTCTACCTCAGCAGCTCTGTCCAATATGTCCAAAAAATTTGCGAATAATACTCCACATTTTTTCACCCCTTTTTTTGAATATTTATATGTCACTAGCTATTTTTCGATAGGCACGATCTTTTCTTAATAAAATGCCAAATGGGTTGTAATCGTTTGATTCCTGAATGATTTTTAAACCATTTCTGAGCAATCATATTAGTAACAAAAATTAAAAACATTACCATGGCAGAAATTAAAATTGAAAAAAAAGAAACTTTAATATGG
Organism: Chitinophagales bacterium; assembly: GCA_038208485.1. GTDB lineage: Bacteria > Bacteroidota > Bacteroidia > Chitinophagales > Chitinophagaceae > Ferruginibacter. The sequence goes on along the minus strand of JBBQYS010000035.1, from coordinate 86 downwards.
CCCTGGGTACTCTTAGCCCTACTCATAATAGCTGCATTATTGTACTTCTTCGTATTTAGAGATAATGATGAAAATATAGATCAGGA
>JBBQYS010000034.1:0-26741 GCA_038208485.1 Chitinophagales bacterium | reverse complement strand
CCAGCAGAGCACTTTAACAATGGCATGGACATGATTATCCGTAACGGGCAAAGCCTATTAAACCTGGTAAACGAAATGCTGGACCTCTCCAAACTGGAAAATGGTAAAATGCAATTGCAATTAGCAAAAGCAGATATCATTCACTTTCTTCGTTACATAGTAGAATCGTTTCATTCGCTTGCCGAAAGCCAGCAAAAGCAGTTACACTTTCTTTCAGATATAGATGCACTCTTCCTGGAATTTGATCAGGAAAAAGTGAGGCAGATTGTTTCAAACCTGTTGTCTAATGCCTTAAAATTTACCCCTGAAAAAGGGAATATTTACATTTCTGTTTTAGAAAATTTGCCAGAGCAGAACGGGCAAAAAACCACCGTGGTTGTTAAAGTAAAAGATACCGGTATAGGCATACCAGAAAACCAGTTGCCTCATATTTTTGACAGGTTTTACCAATTAGATAATAGCCATACCCGCAATACAGAAGGCACAGGCATTGGACTGGCGCTTACCAAAGAATTGGTGAAATTAATGGAGGGTGAGATCATCGTGAAAAGCCCTCCCACAGGCGCTAATAGAGGTACTGAGTTTACCATTTTGCTGCCTTTAAAAAAGTTAGCTGCTATTGAAAAAGACGTACATTATGAAGTAAAAGAAAGTACGTATGCACCAAAAGTTACGCAACCCTTGCCTGTAACCAATGCAATAGGAAACGAGCCATCTACTTTAGAAAAGCCGATAATACTGCTGGTGGAAGATAATGCAGACGTAGTGGCTTATACTGCATCGTGCCTGCCCAATTACCGGCTTGCGGTAGCCCGGGATGGAAGAGAGGGTTTTGAAATAGCCTGCCATATAATTCCCAACCTGGTTATTACAGATGTAATGATGCCATTTGTAGATGGCTTTGAAATGTGCAGGCAATTACGTGATGATGAACGCACCAGTCATGTTCCCATCATAATGCTTACGGCTAAAGCCGATATGGAAAGTAAAATAGAAGGATTTCAGCAAGGCGCTGATGCTTACCTTGAAAAACCATTTAACCGGGAGGAACTGCTGATAAGAATTAAAAAACTGTTGGAAATGCGGCAAAGCCTGCAACATTATTATCGGAAAAAGGCTGGATTAGATACTATTGTATTGCCGGTCGAAGTAATTATAGAAGGAGCCATTAATGACACTGAAATGGAAGATGAGTTTGTCAGAAAAATCAGGAATGTAATTGAGGATAATGTAACAGATGCTAGTTTTTCGGTTGAGCAATTGTGCAAGCTTGTATTTATGAGTCACTCACAACTACATCGCAAATTAGAGGCACTAACCGGGTGCCCACCCAATAAATTTATTCGCATTATCAGGCTAAACAAAGCCAAAGCATTATTAAAAAACACTTCTAACAGTATTGCATCTATTGCTACGGATTGCGGCTATAGTGACCCCGGATATTTTGCACGGGTATTTAAACAAGAATACAAGGTAACGCCACAAGAATGGAGAATCAGTAATTAATGTAGTTAGATGGAACAGAAATAGATACTGCTGCAAGCGCTCTGGTATCGAATTTTAAAAAGCAATCCATTTATTCCCAGACTTACATATCAAAGCAATAAAACCCGTACAATCAAATACCAAGTAATTTGTATTACTCCATCTGCTCTTATGGTTACTGTTGGTGTGCCCGGCCATTATTGAGCGCACTCCTTTTTATATCCAAACCAGATTTCTGTGAAGCTTAGCTTTACTCAGTTGTCCCCATTTCTTTTATACTATTTTTGCCCGGAACTTTTTTTTGGAAACTCTTTCTTTACAATATGACCATCTATTACATTCTTAGTATTCTTATAGCAGTGTCTGCTGTTTTTGCTTATATAAATACAAGGTTTATTAAATTACCTTTTGTCATTGGCTTGTTTTTTCTTTCCACTTTGGTGTCCCTGGTAGTACTTACCAGCAGGTATTGGCTGGTTGCTCCATATGAAGAATTGAAAGATTTTATCGAACAGACACACATCAGCGAGTTTATCCTTAAGATTTTACTTGGTTTTTTGTTGTTTGCCGGAGGTATGCACACCAACTGGTTCAAGCTGAAAAAACAGATCAGAAGAATAACTTTTTTTGCACTGGTAGGCGTTATATTAAGTACGTTTATAGTTGCCGGTCTATTTTACTATACCTGTCTTGCTTTTCATGTAGAAATCCCTTTCATGTTTTGCCTGCTTTTTGGCTCTCTGATTTCGCCAACGGATCCAATAGCCGTACTGGGTATTTTAAAAAAAGCTGGTGTTCCCGAGCATATTGAAACTACTATTGTAGGAGAATCGCTTTTTAATGATGGTATAGGTGTGGTTTTATTCATTGCCCTTCTAAATACTATCGACAGTGGAACAGGATTTAGCTTCGGCAGTTTTGGACTCCTCTTTTTGCAAGAAGCAGTAGGCGGAGTTTTATATGGGTTAGGCCTCGGCTTATTATTACATTATTTATTGCAAAGTGTAGACCATTATGAAACTGAAGTTTTATTAACGCTTGCTTTTGTAATGGCAGGGTATAGCATTGCAAATTATCTTCACCTTTCAGGGCCTTTAGCAATGGTGGTCATGGGGTTATTGGTTGGAAATTATAAACAGGAAAGGGCAATGAGCGATATCACCCAGCAATATGTCAATAAATTTTGGGAACTCATAGATATAGTATTGAATGGCATTCTATTCATCATAGTAGCACTCTTGCTTGCGGTTATCAATTTTGAAGCAAAATTTATCATCATAGGCATCATCAGTATTTTCATTGTATTATTTGCCCGTATCATAGTTGTAAATCTTCCCAGAACTATTATGCCTAAATCTCTTCGCTTTACCTGGAAAGAAACCAAAATGCTTATATGGGGTGGGTTACGTGGTGGGCTTTCCCTCGCTTTGGTTCTTTCCCTGCCAGATAATAATGCCCGCACCATAATGTTAGTAGCTACTTATATATGCGTTTTATTCAGCATAATTGTTCAAGGACTTACCATTGGCAGGTTGGCAAGGCAATAATATTTACAAATTACTCGTTATTAGAAGTTACAGCCTGTGCAGATATGGTTATAATTCATTAAGTTTGGTGACTAGAATTACCAATAACGTTTTATACATAACTGTACAATGCTAGTATAAACCCTATTTTTGTACACTACTCTCTAAAATGTCAACTCCTGATCTACAATGAAATACTTCAATTCCAACCGGAAACTAGTTTATCTTCTTGCAGCTTCACTTATATGCTTACTTACACTTTTATTAGTGGTAAACTTCTACCAGGATATCTCTATTAAAGAAAGTGAGAAAATAGAATCAACGCTAAGAGGCGCTGTCATGGTTGACAGCCTTAGCAATATTATCAACAAGCTGGATGATAACAAAAAAAATTTCCTTGCCACCAAAGATGAGACTTACTACATCGGCTTTTACAATAAAGTTACTGAGCTTTCGAGCTGGGAAAAAGAAATTGTAATTGGAGATATCAAATACCTTCTTCCCCAAATACAGGATTTAAAACTGATATCTCAGCTGGAAGAGAAATTAAAAACTTCCAAAAAAGAGATCGAATACTCAAGACTTGCAGGTACAAGTGAAGCCACCCTGGCCGAAATGAGTGCTGCAAGTAATATTCTGAGCATTGAGATTATTAAGTCTGTATCAGCAATACAGGATTTTAACCGGAACCTCATTAAAACTTCTAACGACAATAAACTGGTTGTAGCAAAATCCAAGAACATATGGGTAAACCTTATTAGCATTTTATTGCTTGGCTTGTTGTTTGTTACCGGTTACCTTGTGATGAAATACCTGAAGGATTCTAAGGACACGGAGTCATTGTTAAGGTATAATTCTTCCCTGATCAAGAATATCAGCGATCCGGTAATAACAACAAATTCTGCCTATTTAATTACCAACTGGAACAATTTTGCTTACCAGCTTTTTGGCTATACAGAAGAGGAAGCACTGGGCAAACACCTGGGCAATTTTTTAAAGATTGAATACTCACATACCGTAATGCCAGAAATGATGGAGTTTTTCATTACTGAGAAGGACTGGCGGGGAGAAGCTATTTGCTACCACAAAAACGGCAATAGAATAGAAGTAGAGATAAGCAGCTCTATTATAAAGGAAGGAAATAATAAAAACAATGGTATTATTGTAGTGATCCGGAACATAACTGAGCATAAGCATCTTACACAGAAGCTGGAGTCCTTCTCGGAAGATTTACAGCAGCAGGTAAAAGAGAAATCTAAAGAACTTACAATCGTTTTTGACAGGGTGGCCGATGGATTTATAGCTTGTGATAATGAGTGGAGGTATACTTACCTAAACCCAAAAGCTGCAGAACTTTATGATAAAACAGCAGATGAATTACTTGGAACACGACTCATAAGCAGCATTGATAATGAAGGCAGTTCTGAGTTGTTCCAGGCAATGGTGAGAGCTAAAAAAACACAGCAAACAGAAAGAGTTGAGATATATAATTCCAAAATGAAAGTATGGTTTGATGCCATGATTTATCCCTCTCCGGATGGTACTTCAGTGTACTTCCGGGATATTACAGAACGTATGGAATCACAGGAAAAATTACAAAAAGTACATGAGCGGTTGCAGTATTACATGCAAAGGACGCCTTTTGCAGTCATAGAAATGGATAGCGACAGAAACATCATTTTATGGAACCGCAAGGCCGAAGAAATGTTTGGGTGGAAGGCAGATGAAATACTGGGTAAATCTCCGGAGGAAATCAACATTTTTCATGAAGAAGACCTCAGCAAAGGAGAAGAATTTGTAAAAGGCTTCACAAGTACCGATAACAAAATAGCAAAATATAAAAACTACACAAGGAATGGTGATGTCATTCTGTGCCAGTGGTATAATTCGGTACTGAAGGATGATCATGGTAACGTCATCGGAACCATGTCTCTGGCAGAAGACATTACACAAAAAACAGAAATAGAAAACGAATTGCAGGAAGCAGAAGGAAAGTTCCGTAGCCTGGTAGAAAAATCCATACTTGGGGTATATATCATCCAGGATGAAAAACTGGTGTATGTAAACCCGAATTTTGCAAAAATTTTCGAATACGATACATCAGAATTTCTTGACTTTGATCATATCATGATCGTTCATCCTACAGACAGGGAAAAAGTAGCAGAAAATATCCGCTCCCGTATTCGTCAGGATGTAAACAGCATCAATTACCAGTTTAAAGGTATTACCAAACACGGTAAAGCCATTTATGTAGAAGTATTTGGATCGTTTACTGTTTATAAAGGAAAACCTTCCATCATTGGTAGTATCATTGACGTAACCCAACGCATACATTTCATAGAGCAATTGGAGAAAAACAGGCAGGCAGAAAAGCTACTAAATGAGCGTTTCTTACTGGCAGCAAAAGCTACTAAAGATGCAGTGTGGGATTGGGATATGATCACAAACAAGATATGGGGAAACCGTACCTTCTGCGATTTCATGGGAGTAGATGACCTTGATAGATTTAAAACTGAAGACTTCTTCCACAGGGTACATCCGGAGGACAAGGCAATGTTACTTCAGAACCTGAAATATGCCCTTAAGAATAAGATATCATTACAGGAAGAAGAATTCCGCTACCATACTGTAGATGGAAAAAACATTATCATACATGACAAAGCATATATCATTTATGATGAAAAAAACCGCGGTATTCGTATGGTGGGTGCCTTCCATGATATAACCGAACAAAAACAAGCTGAGCAAAAACTAGTTATAGAAAAAGAATTATCTGACTCTATCATCAATAGCTTGCCAGGTATTTTCTACCTCATAAATAGCAAAGGGCTTTTGGTAAGATGGAATAAGAACTTTGAAAAAGTTACACATTACCGTCCGAGTGAGCTGATTAACTTCAATATGCGTGGTCTGTTCTCAGCAGATAAGCAGGATGAAATGACCGAGAAAGTGACAAGGATATTTGCCGGTGGAGAAGATAATATTGAAAGCCGCATTATTTTAAAAGATGGTACCAGCGTAGATTTTCAGCTTTCAGGAAACAGGATATCCCTTGACGGTGAGTCTTGCCTGATAGGTGTGGGTATTGACGTTTCTGAGAGAACAAAGATCCAAAAAGAACTAAGGACAAGTGAGGAAAAGTTCAGGATGCTCATTGAGCAGGCTTCTGATGGAATCTTTATTTCCGACAAAAACGGCGACCTGGTTGATGTAAACACGAGTATGTCTACACTTACCGGCTATACCAAAAACCAGTTGCTGCGCATGAACAGCCGGGATATTCTGCTAAAAAATAAAGCCTCTGAAGCCAACAAGGTTCAAAACCTGAACATGGGTGAAAGTGTGATCATAGAAAATCGTCTTCGCAAAACTAACCAGGAATATTGCAATGTGGAAGTGAGTTACAAACTACTTCACGATGGCAGCTACCAGGGTATTGTAAGGGATATTACTTCCCGTAAAGAGGCTGAAGAAGCGCTTCGTGTTTCAGAAAATAACTACCGTATTCTTTTTGATAAGAATCCGTTGCCCATGTTTATTCTTAGTACTACAACCCAAAAGTTCCTGGATGTAAATACTGCTGCCATTAATTTTTATGGCTATAGCAAGGATGAGTTTATGCAAAAGAATTTATTTGACCTGATGAGCAGCGAAGGCAACCCGATTGTATTGAAAAACTTTGGTGCACTGATTAGGAACATCCAGAAAGGTGGTGTTTACCATCACTTTAAAAAGAGTGGAGATAAAGTAAATATCAATACGATCATCCATGATATAGTTTATCATGAGCAATCTGCCAAACTCATCGTGGCCTCGGATGAAACAGAAAAAATAGCTGCAGAAGAAAGCCTGAAGCAATCACATGAATCTCTGCGTCAGCTTGCTACTCACCTTGAGAGTGTGCGGGAAGCTGAGAGAACACATATGGCCAGGGAAATACATGATGAGTTGGGCCAGCAACTTACAGGACTAAAAATGGATATTTCCTGGATAGCTAAAAAACTGCATGTAGAAGACAGGATGGTAGCACAGAAGATGGTGGATGTAAAAGCCCTGATTGATAAAACTGTAGTAACGGTAAGGCGCCTGGCTACCGAGCTTCGCCCTAGCATACTGGATGATCTGGGTCTTGTTTCTGCTATGGAATGGCAGAGTGAAGAATTCCAGAAAAGATCAGAGATCACCAGTCATTTTACAACAAATGACCCTGCCGTGGTAGTAAATAACGAAACAGCCACAAATATTTTCAGGATCTTCCAGGAAAGTCTAACCAATGTGTTCCGTCATTCCAATGCGACTGAAGTGGTGTCAAAGTTGAGTACCCAAAATGATGAGTTGGAGCTGGAAATCAAGGACAACGGACAGGGTTTTAACCTGGCAACCATCGAAAGTAAAAAAACCCTGGGTATATTGGGAATGAAAGAAAGGGTACATATTATGGGCGGCAGCTACAATATATTTAGCAAGCCAGGACATGGTACAATAATAAAAATTTTGGTTCCTCTGCACAAAGAAGTAAATTGATTTTTTATTTCGCTGAAAAAAGGTTGATTAATGATAAGTATTTTAATAGCAGATGATCATAGCATAGTAAGAACAGGTCTGCGCCAAATCTTACTGGAAGGCTTTCCCGATGCGGAAATAGATGAAGTTCCCGATGCGGAAACTATGGTGCAAAACATTATAAAAAAAGAATATGATGTGGTCATAAGCGACCTTAGTATGCCGGGTAGAAGTGGCCTGGAAGCTTTGTCCCAGATCAAATTAATAAAACCAAAACTGCCTGTATTGATCTTAAGTATTCACCCAGAAGATCAATATGCATTAAGGGTACTGAAAGCCGGCGCTGCCGGTTATTTAAGTAAAGACCTGGCACCAGACGAACTGGTAATTGCAGTGAAAAAAGTACTGGCAGGAAAAAAATACATCACAGATTCTATTGCCGAAAAACTGGCTTCGGTGCTGGATAAAGACAGTCAAAGGCAGGGGCATGAATTACTTTCCGACAGGGAATTTTCTGTACTTAAGTTATTGGCTTCAGGAAAATCTGTTTCTGACATTGCAGAATCTATGTACCTGAGTGTAACAACTGTAAGTACTTACCGCAGCAGAATAATGGTGAAGATGGACATGAAGAGTAATGCAGACCTTACTATGTATTGCCTGCAAAATCAACTCATCTGATCCTTATCAATCCTGGCTATAGATCCTTTTAATGGCATCCCCGTATTTCTCCATGATGACTTTTCTTTTCAGGCTAAGCTTTGGTGTCATTTCACCACTTTCTATACTCCATTCTTCGGGTAAAAGCTCCATGCGTTTCACTTGTTCTACATGGTTAAAGTCCTTATTGTATTCTTCAATTACTTCTTTGATTTTCCCAAGAATTTTTGGATGCTTAATCAGCTTTTCCGGTGCTGTTTCTGTAACAGCATTTTGCGCTGCCCATTCTTTTAATTTGGTAAATGAAGGAACAATAAGCGCTCCAACAAATTTCTGATCGGAACCTACCACCATGATTTGCTCTATGTAAGGACTTTCCTTCATTTTGTTTTCTATCACCTGAGGTGCCACATATTTTCCTCCGCTTGTTTTAAATAACTCTTTCTTTCTGTCGGTAATCTTCAGGTATTTATTATCTACAAAAACACCAATATCCCCTGTATGCAACCAACCATTAATGATGGCTTCTGCAGTCAGGTCAGGTCTTTTATAATAACCCATCATTACACTCGGACCTTTTACACAAATCTCTCCATCGGGCTCTATCTTCACTTCCTGTCCCTGTATTACCGGGCCCACTGTTCCAAATTTTGTTCCTCCAGGATAAATACAATTCACACTGATAACAGGACTATTTTCTGTAGGACCATAACCTTCCTGTATCCGAATGCCCGCAGCAGTAAAAATCCTGATCAATCTTACCTGGCAGGCTGCGCCGCCTGAAATGATAAATTCAATATTTCCACCAAGGGCTTCACGCCATTTTTTAAATATCAATTTATTTGCTATTGCCAGTTGCATTCTGTACATCAGACTTCCGGGCTTTTGGATATCATACTGATCAGCAAGATTCACCGCCCAGCTAAATAATTTCTTCAAGGGTGGTGATAATTGCGACCCTTTTTCTTCTATTTTTTCATACACCTTTTCCAGTAGCCTTGGCACTGTTGTGAACAAGTTGGGTTTTACTTCCCTTAAGTTATCTGCAATAGTTTCCAGGCTTTCTGCATAGTAAATAGATGTTCCGGTGTTGAGGTAGATGTAAGTACACATACGCTCAAAAATATGGTTGAGCGGAAGAAAGCTAAGAGAGCGGCTGTTTACATTTTTCTCAAAAGGAAATGTATTACAAGCATTGATCACATTGCTTGCAATATTGGTATGACTAAGCATCACGCCTTTAGGTTTGCCGGTAGTACCCGAAGTATAAATTATCGTAGCACAATCCAATGCATTTATAGTTTTCTTCAAATTTTCTACCTCCTGCAGATCAGCCTCAGTTACTTCTTTAAACATATCTTCCCAGTAAGTAACGCCGGGGATTTTATCAAAACTCACCAGCTCCTGCAATGAAGGAATATTTCCTTGAATACCTTTTACTTTTTCATAAATATCCTCACCTGTAATGAATACATGCTTTACCATAGCATCATTAAATATAAATTCTATTTCTGCGGTATTTGTGGTGGGATAGATCGGGCATAGCGGTACACCGATTTGCTGACAGGCAAAATCAAGGATCAGCCATTCCGGACGGTTCTTGCTGATGACAGCAATTTTTTCCTGTTCTTCCAAAGTTTTTCCCTGGTTCCCAAAACCCAGCTTCAGCAACGCAGCACTAAGCTTGTTGGCCATATCGGCCACCTTGGCTGTATTGAATTTTATCCATTCTCCCTGCTCTTTTATACAAAGCATATCATCCTTAGGAAACTCCCTTAGCTGTTGGTATAAAAAATCAAACAATCGAACATTCTCAAAGCTTGTCATAAGTAATTGGTTTAATGTTGGTGCTCAAATGTAAAGCGCAGATTCTACAAAAAACTGTATTGCTAAAAATAAGATTTTTTACATATAAAAAAACCGCACATCAGGAGAAGTGCGGTTTATTAATTTAAAAGAAAAATTTATTTTTTAGTTGCAGTAATATTCAGTTTGACATTTACAGTTTTACTGATCACCCAGTCTTGTGGATTATTTGGGCCTTTATAATTAAGCCCCCATTCAGTTCGATCTATATTAAAATCAGCCTGAGCTGCTGCTGTGGCAGCATCTATCGTAACCTTAGCCGGGAAACTTATACTCTTGGTCGCATCTTTTAATGTAAGGTTTCCGGTTATTGTATGTGTCGCATCTTTCATTAATGCCGGTTTTGTACTGTCACTAACGAAACGGGACACGTTTGTGATCACAAAATTCGCCTGGGGATACTTTGCTACCTCAAAAAAGTCAGGGCTTTTTAAATGTCCTTCCAGTTTTGCCTGGTTATCTGCATCAGAAGCAAGGTCCTTGTTGCTTAAGCGGGTTATATCCAACACAAAATTGCCACCTACAAGGCTATCGTTATTTACAATCAGGCTTCCTTCCTGTAGTGGGATTAAACCAATATGCTGACCTGTAGGCTTGCTACCTGTCCATGTTACTGTACTTGTAGTATCTACTGTGTAGGCTGTACCTTCTACTTCAGTTACTTCCTTTTTATCTGCTGTTTCTGCATTTTTTGCATCGTTGGAGTTGCACGAGAATAGAGTGAGTGCCGCCAGAGCAAGGGTCAATGTTTTCTTCATTTGTTTAAAAGTTGATTGTGTTTAAAAGTAATTGGTATTAAAGTTTTTTCTTTCCTGAAGATAAGAAAACAAAATGCTGTAAACAAAGGTAAAACTTAATGTTCAAACATTGAAATAATTATTTGTAGTATTGACCGGTAGGAAATTTTAGGATCCGGTTTTTCTGAAGTGTAAGCAGGGCTTTGTTGTCTTCAGCGTGTGTGTTCACCCAGGTTTGATAAGCTGAAAGATTTTCAACACTGCCAAAAACCCATTGATCGTAAGCCTCGAACAGGCCTGACCTTAGGAGATCTTTCTGGTAATCGAATAATTGGAAAGAATATTTATTAGCATAATCGCTGTGAAACCAATCCAGGATAAACCTGGTGCGGATCATCGTAAGCACAGAAGTATTAATACCATAAGTAGCTACAGAAGATTGTTTACCCAGGGTTTCTCTCACTGCATATTCGAAGCTGTTCTTATTCTTTATTCCTTCTGTGAGGTCAGTGCTGCTGAATAATTTTTTATAACCTGCCAGCAATACATTTTTCATTTCAGGCGTACGGTTGCTGAACGGTTCCATATTAATGAATATCTCTCCATAGATCAGGCTCCAAAGAGGATCTGTTGTGAGGTAATAAAATTTAGCCGCATTGAAATAATTTTTGCTGTAGGAAGGATCTACTTCTATACCTTTTTCCCATTGTTTGATAGCAGAAAAATCCTGCTGAGCCATCATCAATTCACCAAGTTCGCTATATAGCGGCCCACTTGCCGGATATTTTTTTATTCCTCTTTTGTATATTTTTTCTGCATCTTTTGGTTGAACAAGGTCTTTATATATAATGCCTGCGATCTGAAAACTCTGGTCGTCTGCTTCCTCACTGTCCAATACTTTTTTTATAGCATCAAGTGCCTTATCATTTTGTTTTTGGTGGTTGTAAGCCAGGGAAAGATCTTTCTGCACTGACATATTCTGCGGTTCTATAGCAGCTGCACGGTTGAGTACCAATATTGCATTGGCATAATCATTCTGCCGCATAAACAAGTTAGCAGTTTCCTGCATTTCTTTTGCAGACTGTGCCCAACTCAAACAAACATTAACTGAAAGGAGAAAAAAGAGAAATATTTTTTTCATGTGCTGCTTATTCTTTTCTATCGGATACGCTTATCTTCCGAATATCTGTTCTGGTTAAAGATAAATTTATCCCTGCCACATGAACTAATCATTTTGTTGGATAAAGATGTTGAAGGCTAAAAATATGCAGTTTAAACTTAAAACAACGCTAATTAAACAGCCAACTATTCCCAGTGTAACCTAAGGAGCCTGCCAAAGACGAAAATTATTAAGCTTCAACCTCGTCATTGATCAAATGCGTAAGCAGGCCGTCCCGGAGTTTGGGTTCAAACCAGGTGCTTTTGGGTGGCATTACTTCCCCGCTATCTGCTACTGCAAAAAGCTGCTCTATAGTCACCGGGTAGAAACTGAAAGCAAGGGCAAATTCGCCATTGTCAACTGCTTGCTGCAGCGCATTTATACCGCGTATACCACCTACAAAATCTATTCTGTCATCAGTGCGCTGGTCAGTAATGCCAAGTAGCGGTGTGAGAATATTTTCCTGGAAAATGCTAATATCAAGTACAGAAATAGGATCTGTTTCAAAAGTTTTTGGTTTTGCTTCCAGCATATACCATTGCTTATCCAGGTACATACCAAACTCATGTGGCTTAGATGGTTTTACAGCATCAGCGCTTTTAGAAACAGTAAAGTTTTCGGCCATAGCTTGTACAAGCTCATTTGCATTATGGCCATTCAGGTCTTTAATTACCCGGTTATAATCCATAATGTGTAATTGGTTGCTGGGGAATAAAGTGGTAAGAAACCCGCCTGCATTTTTTCCTGCAGCATCTCCGAGAGCTGCCCTCACTTTAGCGGCAGATGCTGCACGGTGATGACCATCGGCAATATAAGATGCAGGAACGTGTTCTTTAAAAAGCCTGGTAATCTCTTCCGTTTTTTTGTCATCGCTCACTATCCATATACTGTGCTGCACAGCATCTTCCGCTACAAAATCATACTGGGGATTTTTGTCCGCCATCCATTTGTTGATCAATTCATCAATAGCTTCCACGTTTTTATAAGCCAGGAAAACGTTTCCGGTTTGTGCCCCGGTTGTCTTTATATGGTTTATCCTGTCCTGCTCTTTTTGCGGACGGGTATACTCATGTTTTTTGATCAGGTCATTGTCATAATCGTCTACAGAGCTGGTACAAACAAGCCCTGTCTGACTGATATCATTCATGATTAACCTGTATATATAATAACAAGGTTTATTTTCTGTAAATAATGTTCCCCGGTTTATAAAAGCTGCCAGGTTTTCTTTAGCTGTTTCATACACCTTCTGGTCGTGTACATCTACCGTTTCCGGAAGATCTATTTCCGCCTTGGTAATGTGTAGAAAGGATGCAGGGTTGCCCTGAGCTTCTATTTTAGCTTCTTTGCGGCTAAGTACGTCGTAAGGTTTACTGGCAACAGCTTTGGCATGTTGTGCCTCGGGTCTGAGTGCTTTAAAAGGGGAAATTGTGATCATAAAAACTATTGCTTAACGGTTTTATTGCCGGGCGGTAAATATAGGCAAGATGCCTGTGAAAAAAAGTTTGTACATGCAAAAATTATAATTAGCGTTTTACTGTTTTTTACGCTCAATGTGCTTGTAAATGTATTTAAAGCAATTTTTCTACCAATTTTATATATTTAATCAAATATGGAACTTCCTCTACCAAAAAACAAAATATATGAGTTAGCCCAGGACCTAGACTGTGGCCTGATAGGTTTTGTGCATAAACAAAAGTTGGAAATTATCTCAGTCCTATCTGACGACGTGCTTTTGTATGCAGAAGATGATGAATGGGAGGAGCAGATAAACCTGCTGAAAAATAAAAAAGACGAGTAGATAGAATTACTTCCCATTTCCTCCCGTGAATCTTTTATGATGATGGAAGCCTTTACTAAATTACCCGACCTCGATGTGAGATTTAGGGCCCGACTTGTTGATATTTTAAAAGAAAAAAAGCCTTTCAGGAATTTTACAAATTGTATAGATGACTCCGGAGATCTGAGGGAAAAATGTTTGCCTTCAAAAACCAAAAGATGGAAGAATGGGTAATAAAACAACTCAATAATTATTTTCGGGAAGATGATGATAATGAGTAGTAACAGAAAAGTCTTACAAAGGAAATACCTGCTCAGGACATCATTACCCTTATCAAAAAATCAATAGCTTATCATGAAATACGTCATTACTCCTTTCCATTTCGCTTTCAAGGTAAAAGACATTGAAAGTACCCGGAAATTTTATGTTGAAATACTTGGTTGCACAGAAGGAAGGTCTACTGATACCTGGATTGATTTCAATTTTTTTGGACATCAGCTATCGGCACATGTAAGTGTGATTTTTCCTGTATTGGACTACTGTGGGAAAGTGGATGGTATCAGCGTGCCTATCCCACATTTTGGTTGCCTGCTTACTAAAACGGTATTTACAGAAGTACAGCAAAAGCTGGAAGCCGCAGATATAGAATTCCTGGTAAAGCCACAAATCAGGTATGAGGGCAAAACAGGCGAGCAACTTACCATGTTCGTGTTAGACTACAGCGGAAACCCGATTGAGTTTAAAGCATTTGCTGATAACAATGAAGTGTTTCTGCAATGACACCGCTATCTTTTAAATTTAGTGAGGCGTCTCTAAGGATTTTTGATGTGTTCAGACTCCGTCTGAACTTTAGGACTGAGACAGAGTCTCAGTTTTATTGACCAATCCGTAGAGCGCTACGCTAAACTCTACGGATAGAACTGAGTTGCAGATTGTGTCTACATTAGATTAGAATAAGAAATCTTCCGGGCAGGGATCGGAGCGGCATCCTTTTTTTGCAGGCTAAGTGCGTTGGGCAAAAAAAGATACAGCGGATGAGCCCGGCTGCCCGCCAAAAAAAACCATAAATTTTCCTGGGTTGGTGAGTAACCTTCATTTTCTTAATGGTCGCTTTTTTCAAGTGGCTTTCCGCAATGCGGGCAACAATCACTTTCCTGTTTTCTCAGCTTTCTGGATTCGTCTAAAAATCCGGCAGTGATAATGCCAGCTGGTAATGCATAAACCGCTAAGCCCAATAAAGAAATAATACCAGTGAGCGTTTTACCAACTATTGTAACCGGCACCATATCGCCGTAACCAACTGAGGTTACTGTAATGATAGACCACCATAATGTGGCCGGGATACTTGAAAATTTTTCGGGTTGTACCCCATGCTCGGCAAAATATACAACACAGGCTGCAACAACGATTAAGGAGAGTATAATAATGAGGCTGAGCTTAAGATCATTGGCCCGGGTTTTAAAAACATTTCTTATTAGCTGTGCCGATTTCATATAGGATGTCAGCCGATATAACCTTAATAACCTCAACAAACGCAGCAAGCGCAGTACCCTCAGATCAAGGCCCATAATAACATGGATATAGAAAGGGAGAATCGCCAGCAAATCAATCATAGCTTCCCAGGAAACCATATACCTGAGCCGGCCATATACACTATGTGCATAGCGATCATCATGATTACTGCTCCAAACCCTTAAAATATATTCGATGGTAAATATGATTACAGAGACCAAATCGAATATTCTGAAAAATTCAGCATGAGGTGCATGAATAGAGGGCACTGTTTCAATGATAACAGCCGCCACATTCACTATAATAAGAATAATAATAAAGCCGTTAAGGAATTTATCCCATCGTGAAGCTCCAATTTCGGGATGAAGCAGGGTATGTATTTTCTTTTTGGTTTTATGATACATGCATGCAGTTAACTTTATATTCCGAAAGTTAATCAATAATAAAAACTAATAAAGAAAAACACCGGGGTTATTAGCTGATGCCGTACTTACGAAAATGGATGATTTGAAATTGTCGTTTACAGGTGCAGCGGTCTTTGCAATGCTTAGAATTAAGCGCTGTGTCTCTTAGGATTTTGTAAATTTTTTCTGAACGAACTATTGAATTATTATTATTCTTTGATAAAATATATTTTCTGGGTCTGACCATCCATAAATATTTCCATTAAGAGTTTGCCTTACTTTTTTATTGAAACCTTTTCTCATATCTGCTAAAAAATAAATAGTAACTTTAAGTATCAATTTTAATATATGTCAAAAGAAGAAATCAAGCATGAAATAAGCCAGGTTTTGGAGCATTTTTCCGACAAAGCGCTGAATGACCTTTTGATTTTTCTGAAAGGATTAGAGACCCAAAATAATAATCATTCTGACGTTTCATCCTCCCTCAGCAGGATCCTACTAGAGGATAAAGAACTATTACAACGACTTGCTCAATGATCTCTTTAAAAGAAATTGAGAAAATCCATACAACTCTTATTGAAACCTTTGGTGGCACTCATGGGATAAGAGACAAACCAGGACTGGAATCTGCCCTGGCCAGACCTTTCCAGACTTTTGGACAGAATGACCTTTATCCGGATACATTAATGAAAGCAGCTGCACTGATTGAAAGTACAGTCACCAACCATCCATTTATCGATGGAAATAAGCGAACCGGTTATGTAATAATGCGAATTTTTCTAATTGAAAATGGTTTAGATATTATCGCATCTCAGCAACAGAAATTCGATCTTGTTATTGGAATTGCAGCTGGTGAAATAAAGTATGACAAAATAGTAGAATGGTTAGAGAATCATACTTAAAATGATTTTTTTACTAAAACAAGTCAATTTAAAAGCGCTTCCTTCCGAAAAATTCTTCTTTCTATCCTTAGAGGATAAAACTGAGTTTTTTATTTCTTCTTCTCCTCAAACTCCTGCATCACATCCACCAATACCTGAACAGATTCCAGTGGCAGTGCATTATATAAAGAAGCACGGAACCCGCCGCTGCTGCGGTGCCCTGCTATGCCGTAAATGTTTCTTTGCTTACTGAATTTAAGAAATTCTTTTTCCTGCTCAGGATTATTGGCCAGAAAACAAACGTTCATTTTGCTGCGGTCTTCTGCAGCAACAGTTGCTTTAAAGCAGGTATTACGATCTATCTCTGCATAGAGCAGGTTTGCTTTTGCAATATTTCTTTTCTCCAGCACATCGACACCGCCTTCTGCTTTCAGCCACCTCAGGTTGAGCATGCAAACGTATACCGCAAATACCGGTGGGGTATTGAGCATGCTTCCTTCTTTTATATGGTTCCGGTAATCGAGGATGGTTGGGATCTTTCTTTTTACCCGGCCAAGAATATTTTTATTTACCACTACCAGGTTTACTCCGGCAGCACCCAGGTTTTTTTGCGCACCTGCATAGATGAGGTCGTATTTATTAAACTCCAGTCTCCGGCTCAGGATATCACTACTCATATCTGCAACAAGGCTATTACTGGTATGCGGCATTTTTTGCCATTGCGTACCAAAGATGGTATTGTTGGTCGTTACATGCAGGTAACGTGCATCATTTGGCACTACAAAGTCTTTGGGCAGGCTTCGGTAATTACTTTCTTTGCCGCTACATACCACTTCCACTTTGCCGAACAATTCTGCTTCTTTGATTGCTTTTGTTCCCCACACACCGGTGTCTGTGTAAGCAGCTACATCTTTTGTCTCCAGCAGGTTCATAGGCACCTGCATAAACTGTGTACTTGCACCACCATGCAGAAAAAGTACTTCGTGGTCAGCATCCAGGTCCATAAGTTCTCTCACCAGGCTACGTGCTTCTTCCATTACGGCAGTAAACTCCGGCGTGCGATGACCGATCTCCAGCAAAGACAATCCGGAACCATTAAAATCAAGGACAGCATCCGATGCCTGCTGAAAAACAGTTGGGGGAAGTATAGACGGACCGGCATTAAAATTATGAATATGTGGAGCAGACATGGTAACCATTTTTATGAGGTTGCAAAAGTAAGAAAAGACAGATAGACGATAGACGTTAGACTTTAGACTTTAGACTTAAAGACGAGAGACCTTAAGACTGGGATGAGGAAAGAGTACTTAGTACTTAGATAAGAAGCCGGAGGATATATAGACTTTAGACTTAAAGACGAGAGACCTTTAGACTGGGATGAGAAAAGAGTACTTAGTACTGAGACAAATTACTGGAGGATATTGAAGGTGGAAAAGGACAATTAACCAAACCTTCTAAATTGCCTAATGGTAGTGTCTTATAAACTGTCTAAACTATCTAAATCCTAAACCCCTAAACTTCTAAACTTCTAAACCTAAACTCCTAAACCCAACAGCTATTCTTCCCTCCCAATAATTTTACCAGCGCTATTCCATTTCTGGTTCAGTTCTTCAAATTCCTTTGCATCCTGCTCAGAAAAAGTTTTCTTGGCTAATCCGCTAAGGTCAGGCTGACCGGCATTTACCCAGGCCGTATACCAGAAAGAAGCAATGGCTTTAATGCTTTGGCGCATCCGTCGCTCTATCATCCCGTCCAGTTTTTTGTTGTAGGCTATGGTAAATGCAGAAGAATACTGCCGGATGATTACGTTGTTTCTTTCCTCGAAAGAATATTTTTTATCAGGAGAAAATTCATCAGATAATTCTTTCTCATACCTGAGCACGGTATCTGCAGCAGCGCCACTTTCTATCACTCTTTCCCAAATAAAAGCAGAAGGATCTTTTAAGTACTCTGCCTTGCCAATAAAGAAATCAAATTGTTTTTCTGCCAAAAGTTCTGGTACCCGGCTTTCCCAAAAACCATGTATACCTCTCTGGTTGGTTTTCTCTCCGTTGTGGTTGTTGCTGGCATGAAGCGGCACATGTGCATCAGCAATATAATGGCCAATATCTGCACTGTTTTTCATGATGCGGGAAAAATCTTTTGCTTTAAAAGCAGCCGTTAATCTTCCTAACATAATCTGTATGTGCCAGGGTACAATTCCCCTGGATATCACGGTGTCTTCTCCATATTTTGCCACAGCATCTGCATATTTATGTGGCAGACTATCCCAGGGAAATTCACCATAATCATTGATATCTATGTAATGCCTTGGTCCTTCCTCTTTCACAGCATAGCGGCGTTTATCAGGATCAATGGCATGCTCGGAAATGAATTGAATATTTGGTTTGTACAAAACCATCATCTGCGGAGGCAGCAGAAAACAGGCGTAGTAATTTATTTTCTGATGTGCCCAAAAGCCCCAGCTGGAAGAGGATAGATAACTCAGGCAGAGAAAACAGACTGGCAGGAAAATGCGGATAAATTTTTTCATCAGAAATATTCACAAACAACCCTATAGATTGTAAAACTGTTTAGGCAATAAAATTAAGCTATAATCAATTAAAGCAGACATCCGAAGATAGGCTTCCGA
Organism: Chitinophagales bacterium; assembly: GCA_038208485.1. Taxonomy (GTDB): domain Bacteria; phylum Bacteroidota; class Bacteroidia; order Chitinophagales; family Chitinophagaceae; genus Ferruginibacter. The sequence continues at coordinate 7,599 of JBBQYS010000034.1, read as the reverse complement.
AAAGAATTCCTCGTTAACAAACTATTACAAAAAAAACTTTCGTCCTGCTGTAACTTTTTGTTTCCATCGTACGTATAACAGACAAACCAACAGATTTGAACTAATTTTATAGCTGCAATTTTTTTTATGACCCCAAAAGAATATAACGACTGTGTGAAATTATATGCAGATAATGTGTACCGTTTTATTCTAAAGAATATCAGGAATGAAGAAGATGCTAAGGATATCGTTCAGGGTGCTTTCGAAAAAATGTGGATACACCGGGATGAAGTGATTACAGAAAAAAGTAAAAGTTATTTATTTACTGTAGCCTACAACCAGATGATAGACCACATCAGAAAAAACAAAAGAATAGTGCTGAAGGAAACTATGCAGGATGAAACAGGAAGTGTTTCAGTAATGCAAAACAACAGCAACCGCTTACTACAGGAAGCACTGAACCGGTTGGGTGAAACCCAGAGAAGCCTGGTGATGCTGAAAGATTATGAGGGGTATAGTTATGAAGAGATTGGAGAAATAACCGGGCTGAATGAAAGCCAGGTGAAAGTTTACCTGCACCGAGCAAGAATATTTCTCAGAAATTATATCGTGAAGCCGGAAAATGTGATCTAGCAGATAAAAAACTAACAAAAGAAAATGATTAATAAAACAAACTACGAAGAATTTTTCTTGCTGTATGCTGACGGGGAACTGTCGGTTGCAGAGGAAGCGCAGGTAGATTTGTTTATAAAAAATCATCCTGAACTGAAAGAATCATTCGACCTGATCTCTGCTACGATCTTACCTGTTAATGAAATTAATTTTAGCGGTGCAGCATCCCTGATGAGGTCAGAACATTCAGGACAATCTTTGGAAGAAATGATGCTGCTACACCTGGATGAGGAGCTGGCAGAAAACGAAATAAAAGAACTGGAACAGCAGATAGCAGCAGAAGAATCTTTGAGCAACGAATGGTCATTATTAAGCAAAACAAAATTGCCGGAAGAGCAGGTTGTTTTTGAAGAGAAGGAATTATTGTACCGCAGAGAGAAAGGAAGAGTGATCAGTGGTCATTTCTACAGGCTGGCCATTGCTGCTATTTTTATTGCTTGTTGTTTTTACTTTGGCATCAATTATTTGAGCAATAAAAATGTACATGATGTTAATGCAGGAATTGCTGTAAACCAACCAGCACAGCAGGTAAAGACAGTTGATGAAAATAACAAAATTTCGACTCAGCCAATAATTGATACTGATCTTACTTCAGTGCACAAACAAGATCCTATAATGCAGCAAGTTGACCAGGATCAACAACAGGACCAGCAATCTCCTGTGAAGCAGAGAGACAAAATCATGGCTGCTCAGAGACAACTTGTAAAAAATGATCCGGTTACAAAAAACCCTGTAATAGTTTTCGAACCGGTTCAAAAAGTAAAATTTGTTGCAAAGCAAAAAGAAGACAATACTGAACAGCAGTTAATTGCCAATGCATCTATACAAAAAAACAAACTGGTAATAGATGAAGACCTAACCCCGGTAAAAAACATACCGGCAAATGTTGTGGCTGTAAAGAATGAAGATGAAGGTAGCAATACACGTATACTGTATATAGATAGCGATAAATTAAAAGATACAAAAGCCGGCGAGTTGTATAACAAAGTAAAAAAACTGGTAGACAAATCAAAGAAAATACGCACCGGAAGATCCCTACAGATCGCCAATTTTGAAATAAGAATTTAACCCATATTATATTAGAAGTTGATCTGCACCATACCAGGTGTGATCAATAAAAAAGTCAAAAAACAAAGAAGATGAAACAATTAAACCTAATGCTGGTAATGGCTGTGCTATGCCTTACTGCAGCCGCACAAACGGACAGTACAAAAAAAGAAGTGAAAAGAGATACCCTGCAAATAGGCAATATCCTCATCATTAAAAAAGGAAAAGACAGTTCCCTTGTAATGGGTCGGAATGAAGACTTACGCAAGAAAAACTCAAAGATCAGTACCAATTATTTTGTGTTCGATTTTGGTTTCTCCAATTACAATGATGAAACAAATTATGGGGCTGCAAACGACTACCTGGTAAACCGTGCCGGCACACCTGCTCTTGGCAAGTCAGATTTTAACCTCCGTACTGGTAAAAGTATCAATGTAAATATCTGGTTCTTTATGCAGCGGCTGGATATAGTAAAAAAGAACGTAAGCCTGAAATACGGGCTGGGACTGGAGTTGAACAACTATAGGTACAAGTCTGATATCAGTTACCTGGAAAAAGGAAACCTCGGAGCAGGCCTGATCAACCAGCCCTTTATTTTCAGGGATTCTATTTCTTTCAGCAAGAATAAACTTGCAGCAGATTACCTGACTGTTCCTTTGATGATCTCATTTGCCAGCAATAAGGCTTACGATAAAAAAGGAATTAGTGCCAGCGTTGGTGTAAGTGCAGGCTACCTGTACAGCCAGAGAAACAAACAAATCAGCGATGAAAGAGGAAAAGAAAGAAACAAAGGTGATTACGACCTGAATAAATTTAAACTCAGCTATGTGGCAGAGTTAGGAATAGGCCCGGTAAGACTTTATGGAAGTTATAGTCCAAACTCCATGTATGATCGTGGACTGGAAATGAAACCTTATACAGTAGGTCTTAGGTTTAGCAACTGGTAATATGCTGTAAAATACAAAGTGTAAGTACTTTTGAGGGTACTAAAAAAGGCTGTCCATTTCTATGGGCAGCCTTTATGTTTAATTTATATTTTTATAATTTTTTAGCGTAGTTCACTATATCCCCGTCTCGGCCAAAAGTCAATAATTTATCTGTCACTTTATAGATAGTGAAAGTATATTCACTAATACTGGTTTTTAACGTGAGTTCAGAGCCATTGATACGATACTCAACTTCAAAAGTAGTAGCCATATTGCTTTCATCATATAGTACTGCTGTACCTTTCCCCCTGCCATTTACAAACACTGGAAGTGTCATCTTTCTTACCAGCACAGTAGTTGAATTGGTTATACCCGGAGGCCCGGTTCTTTTATATACTTCCCACTCTCCGGCAAGTTCCCTTTGCAGAATAAGTTTCTGGGGATATAGTTTTTCTGTTTTAACGGAATCCCTACCATAAAGCTCAGAAGTAAAATAAGGCACCTTGGTAAAATGATGATCGGTCCCATCTTCGGTAAGTACCATCTTCCTGGGGCTCAAAGATTTTATCCTATATCCATTACTTACCAGAGTGAGTTTATCAGGAAATTCTACAACAGCTTCTCCTTTCATGGTCATAAACATATCTTCCGTAGTTTTTAGGGTATAGTTTTTCCCGTTTACTTCCAGTTGTATCGTATCAGAATAATTATAACTTTTAGCTCCTACATTTCGGCCTGTTTCCAGCCATTTGCCCTGCATTTCTCCCAGGTTATACTTGGGCTCAGCTTTTCCTGCCGTTCTATTAGAAGTAACTACTACTCCTTTTCTTATTACCTGTGCATCTGCCGAAATTGCTATCGCTGCTACCAGCAGACTTAAAATTGCTTTTTTCATGATGAGTACTTTTTTACTTTATTATAAGCAATCATCGTACCTCTTGCATCAATTTCTTTACCAACGGGGAAATCGCAATCAGCACCACCCCTGCTATTAAGGCATAAATCGCCAGTTGTTTGTAGCCATCTGTATAAGTAATCAACTTCTGCATGAGGCTGTCATTTTCTCCCCCCTGGGAAATGCCCGCCCCAATTATACCTGCGGCATACTGTCCGTAAGCGCTTGCCAGGAACCACATGCCCATCATTACTCCCTGCAGTTTCGGTGGAGATAATTTAGTCATAATACTCAGCCCTATCGGAGAAAGGCAAAGCTCTCCTATTGTAGTTACCAGGTATGCAAGAGTAAATATATCAAGAGAAGTTACGCCATCTGTATTGGCAAAAAACTTAGTGACATAAAAGATATAAAAAGAACCCGCAAGAAATAAAAAGCCAAGTCCAAATTTAACTACTGTATTCGGTTCAATTTTTCTTTTGGCCATAGCAAGCCAGACCAACCCGATAATTGGTGCAAAGATTATCACGAATAAAGAATTTGCAGCATTGTTCACACCATTAGGATCGAGGGTAAATGTGCCAAGCAATTTATTGTCAAGATTTTTTGCCGCAAACAAACTCAGAGAACCTCCGCTCTGCTCAAAGAAGGCCCAGAAAACGATGGAGAAAATAATAAAAATTAAAGCTGCAACAAGCTTTTTTCGTACAGCTTTTTTATACCGCAACATCTCTATAATAATATACAATAAGGCCAATGGCCCGATGCTGTACATAAAATAATCTGTGTATTCGGTTTTTGCCACCATTTTCATCAGCACAGGGATTACTGCCAATGAACCTATGAACACAGCGATGGTAGCCCATTTTGGTTTTTTTGTAGCAGGCTTTTCATCCAGCTCTGTCATGTTTGCCAGCGGCGCATGATCTCCGGGTATGGGTGGCGCATCTACTGTATCAAGTTGATAAATTTCTTCCCTTTCTATTTTTCCTTCTCCGGGCGGCAAACCAATTGGCCCTAAAGTACGACGGGTAAATACAAAGGTGATCAGGCTGATGATCATCACGATACCGGCAAGACCAAATGCCAGGTTCCAGGAATAGTTTTTTCCTACAGCAATACAAGCATAGCCACCAATGAGCGCACCGATATTGATACCTGCATAAAAAAGTGAAAACCCTGCATCTCTTCGCACATCATCTTTGTGGTACAGAGCTCCAACCATCGTAGAGATATTTGGCTTAAAAAACCCTGTACCCACAATGGTAAAACTGATACCAAGGAAAAAATTATCGTGAGGATTAATGGCCAGTATCCCACTTCCTACGATCATGAGTAAACCACCCCAGAAAAGTGAGCGCTGAAAACCCAGGATTTTATCTGCAAACAAACCACCTATAAAAGTAAAAGCATACACAAATGCCTGGGTGGCTCCATACTGTAGATTTGCCTGGTCATCTTTCATAAAAAGTTCCGTCGCCATAAAAAAGATGAGCATGCCACGCATGCCGTAAAAACAAAAACGCTCCCACATTTCTGAGAAAAATAAGTACCATAATTGTTTTGGATATTTTCCTTTAAAATCCTGGATACTGGCAAGTGTATATTCCATACAATTTGTTTTGGGTAAAAAATTAAGCAATAAAGTTAATCATCCACACAATGTCAATCTTAATAAAAAATGGATGCTGTTTTATTTACAATAAAATTTTACCATCCCTATTCTGCCCTACAGTAATTTTTGGTTTGCCTATTGGCATAACTGTTTTGATGGAATTTAAAAAGTGCGCATTTTTTTAGCTATTCAATAGTAGTAATCCACCTGACACAGCAAAAAAAACCCTGCAATATTTTGCAGGGTTTATAAACAGTAGTTGTATTTTTTATTTTACACCATGCATCAGTTTCTTCAGCAAAGGATGCAGGATCATTACCAGGATCCCAAGACCAATAGGCACCAATGTAAAGATCAGAAAGAATGTAGGCAGAGAATATTTAGCTGTGATCTCATTGATCATTCCACCCATAGAACCTGCAGTTTTGTTACCAATGGCAATAGCCAGGTACCAAATACCAAACATGATCCCGATCATTCTTGCTGGCACCAGTTTACTTACATAAGACAGTCCAACAGGTGACAAACAAAGCTCACCAAGTGTATGGAACAGGTAAGCAAGAATCAGCCAAAGCATGCTCACTTTAATAGAAAGGTCACCTTCTACCAACCCTGTAGCACCATATGCAAGGCACGCAAAGCCAGCACCAAGCAGTATCATACCGCAGCCATATTTCACAGCAGCAGGCGGGTTGAATTTACTCTCCCATATTTTAGATATTAAAGGTGCAAAAGCAATGATGAAGAAGGAATTAAGAATACCAAACCAGCTAGCCGGAACTTCTGTATTAGGGTTGGAAAATTCACGCAAAAGCATCCAGATCACCACACTCCAGATCGCTACAAAAGACGTAGCCAGGATGATATTTCCCAGTGCGTATTTTTTAAAAGTTTGTTGGAACAATTTGAACAATACAAAAGTGATGATACCTAATGGAACGACAGTAAGTAAGGTATTTACAATTTTAAATAACGTAGCTGCACCACCGGTAAAAGCACGGTCGGTATATTTCTCTGCAAAGATGGTCATGGAACCGCCGGCCTGCTCAAAACTTGCCCAGAAAAAAACCGTAAAGAAGGCAAAAATGGTAACGGCTATCAGCCTGTCTCGGGTTATTTTAGAATACCGAATTATTCTTCCGATAAGCAAAACGAGAAAAATACCTACTGCAACAATGATCGTGAAGTTGGCTCCTGAGAGAGAACCTATATTAAAATCGAGCAGGTTATTTCCACTGATTTTGGAATAAGGATCATTAATAATCCATAATAAACCAAGAGCGAGGGAAGCTACAATAAGTACTAAATCAAAAGATGTAAAAGGAACCCTTTTATCGCCATCCACAACATTTTGTTTAGCTATATGGTCTGCCTTGGTAGGTTTTAAACCTATGTTTCCAAAAATGCCCTGGGTAAAATAAAACTGCAACATGCCAAAGAACATAAAAATACCAGCCAGCCCGAAGCCCCAGCTCCAGCTTACTTTTTCACCTATATAACCACAAAGCATGATACCAAGGAAGGCTCCTGCATTTACACCCATATAAAAAATGGTGTAAGCACCATCTTTTTTCTCAGGATGATCTTTGTACATATGAGAAACTATAGAAGTCATATTTGGTTTGAAGAAACCATTACCGAAAATAAGCAAGCCGATACCGATGTATAAAAACATAGGCGTTTCCACAGCCATACTCGCATGGCCTAAAGTCATTAATAAAGCGCCAATTACAACTGCCCAGCGGTAACCGAGGTACCTATCGGCGAGGTAACCACCCATGATCGTGGTGAGGTATACGAGCGAAGTATATGTACCATACAAAGCAAGGGCATGCTCTTCCGGCCATTCCCAGCCACCTTTATCAAAAGAAGAAATTAAAAACAATACAAGCAGGGCACGCATTCCATAGTAGGAAAAACGCTCCCACATTTCTGTAAAGAACAGTACGAACAAACCGGCAGGATGACCAAGTACTTTGTCTTTGAAAAAGTCATCGGTGTCATTAGCTATGATTGCAGCCATAAAAGATAAAGATTAAAATAAATAAATAATGTATCCGAACGCAGGTATTGTTAGTCTTGGTTTTAAGGATTTCACAATAGCCCTGGCAAAAGCATGTTGGTAACAAATATATTGTTTTATCTATTTCGATTTTGATTTTTTAATATTTGTTGCAAATTGACCTGGTGAATATAATTACCTATAAATCAGCTATCCCCGGAAATAATTTTAGATTTTTTGCTACATCTGTTTGATGAGGTTCATGTTTTAATTACATTCACAAAAAATAATTTATGCAAGACCTTGTAAATAAAATAAAAGAGAAAGCCGGCATCTCCGAAGAGCAGGCGCAGAAAGCCCTGGAAGCAGTAAAGGATTTTGTGGTAGAACAATTCCCGATGATGGCAGGTGCAGTAGAAAATCTTTTGGGCGCAAAAGGCACAGATGAAGACGATGATATTCC
>JBBQYS010000033.1:0-26769 GCA_038208485.1 Chitinophagales bacterium | reverse complement strand
TTCAAAATCAAAAGCCTTAACCAAAAAAAGAGTTGAGGCTTTTTTATGGAGATTATTTCCTGCTGCATCTAATATTTTTATTAACCCTCCCAGCATGAAAATATTGTTCTTAATTCTCTCCGCCGGTTCACTTGTATTTGTGCTCAATTTTTTTGGGCATAATGCAATGCCTGATGGTGCAAAAGTATTTGTTCCGGCTGCTAAAATTTCTGAGGATAAAACACTAAAGCCAGACATGGTCAAAATCAATTCTGCTGCTGAAGATATGTTTACTTATGCCCGGAATCACCAGATGGATACAGTGTTGTTTTTTATTATAGATATGGCTAAACCCTCTGGCAGTAAAAGGTTTTATGTGTTCAATAGAACGAAGGATAGCATACTGGATGCAGGGCTTGTAGCACACGGACAAGGGAAAGAACTTCGTTTTGACCCAATATTTAGTAACGAAATTGGCAGCTATTGTACCTCTTCCGGTTTGTATAAAATTGGAAATGTATACCAGGGAAAATTCGGATTGGCCTATAAGTTATATGGGCTGGAAGCCAGCAACAGCAATGCGTATAATCGGTTTGTAGTATTGCATGCACATGATTGCGTTCCAATACAAGAAGTCTATCCACAAGCGATATGTCAGAGCCAGGGATGTCCTACGGTGGCGCCAGGCTTTCTCGGGCATTTATCAAAATATATAGAAAAGCAACCTCGGGAAATATTAATGAAGATCATGGAGTGATCATTTTATCGCATGCCTTTCTTCCAGGATGCCAATGATATCTTGTAATAAAAAACCCTTCTGTTGTAACAAGATCATATAATGAAACAACAGGTCTGCTGCTTCATTTTTAAATAAATCATCATTATTGTCTTTGGCTTCTATCACCAGTTCCACGGCCTCTTCTCCTAGTTTCTGTGCTATTTTATTTATGCCTTTAGCAAACAAGTCGCTGGTATAAGATTTTTCTGAAGGATTGTTTTTGCGCTCTGTAATTATTTGCTCAAGCGTTGTAAGAAAATTTTCATTTTCATTTTTTTCATTCCAACAAGTATCAGCACCGGTATGGCAGGCAGGCCCGGTGGGCGTTACTTTTATCAGCAAGCTATCATTATCACAGTCATTGAGGATTTCATTGACCAATAAAAAATTACCGCTCTCTTCTCCTTTGGTCCAGAGCCTTTGTTTGCTTCTGCTGTAGAAACAAACTTTTCCTGAATCCTTTGTAGTTTGTAAGGCGGCTTCATTCATGTAGCCTTGCATTAAAACAATTTTTGTTGCAGCATCCTGAATGATAGCGGGTACAAGCCCATCATTATTTTTATCAAAATTGATCTTCATTGTTGTTTTGTTTATTCAACAGGTCATCCATTATCTGTTGATGTTTTTCTTTAGTTTTTTCTTTTTTATCCAGATTTCTTTCCCGGACAACCTGTGTTACATAGATGAAAACACCAGAAGCAATAAGGAGGAAAAATGTGGTCATAATTTAAACTCTTATGGGAACAAATTCAGCTAAATATTTTTTCAAATCAGGAATTGCAATCTCGCCATAATGAAACACGCTTGCTGCCAATGCAGCATCAGCCAGGCCTTTGGTAAATACTTCAGCAAAATCTTCTTTGCTACCAGCGCCACCCGAGGCTATCACAGGAATATTTATTACCGAAGAGATCAACGCATTTAATTCAACTGCAAATCCATCTTTTGTTCCATCATTGTTCATGCTGGTAAGCAATATTTCTCCGGCGCCTTCCTGCTCTGCTTGTTTTGCCCAATCTACTGCTTTAGTTTCAGTTTTTGTTCTACCACCATTCAGGTAAACATACCACTCTCCGTCCGCTTCTTTTTTAGTATCAATAGCCAGCACAATGCATTGGCTCCCGAATTCCCTGCTAAGTGTTTGCGTCAGCAGTTGATTTGTATAAGCAGCTGTATTTATGGAAATTTTATCGGCTCCTTCCTGTAAAAGAACACCCACGTCTTCTACACTGCTGATTCCGCCACCTACGGTAAATGGGATATTGATCTCCGCAGCAACTTTCCTCACTAATTCCTTCAGCGTTTTTCTTTTTTCAGTTGTTGCTGTTATATCCAGGAAAACCAATTCGTCTGCTCCCTGGGCAGAATAAAGCTTGGCCAGTTCTACCGGATCTCCGGCATCCCTGATCTGTTCAAAATTTATTCCCTTCACGGTTCTGCCATCTTTAATATCAAGGCAGGGAATGATTCTTTTTGTGAGCACTGTTATAATTTTTTAATGTTCTATTTCTCCTGCCAGGTCTTGCAAGCTGATCAGGTTTTCATAAATCGCTTTTCCTACTATTGCTCCTCTGCATCCTGCACTTTTTAATTCCTCTATATCTGATAGCGTACTTACTCCACCACTTGCTATCAGCCTGATGCCAGGAAATCTATGGATTATTTTTTTATACAGATCTACAGAAGCGCCTTCCATCATCCCATCTTTTTGTATGTCAGTGCAGAAGAAATAATTGATTCCTTTTGCAGTCATTTTTTCTAAAAAATCAAACAAATTTATTCCGCCATCTTCCAGCCAACCGCTGATCTTTATTTGTTCATTAAGCACATCGGCACCAATGAAAAACTTATCACTTCCAAATTGCTGGATGGCCTTATCTATTAAAGCAGGATTCTTTACAGCAATGCTGCCAAGTGTTACGTAGGCCGCTCCTGCATTAATCACTTGCTGCATATCTTCTATAGTTTTGATGCCACCACCAAAATCTATTTCAGCTGTTGTGCTGGCAGAAATGTTTTTCAAAACCTCCAGGTTGGTTATTTTTCCCAATTTTGCCCCATCAAGATCTACTACATGCAATCTGGTAAAGCCAGCATCTACAAAGCTTTTAGCTACTTCTGCAGGATTGCTGTTGTAAGTTTTGCTTACATTAAAATCTCCTTTGGTAAGCCTTACACAAGCGCCATTGATGATATCGATGGCCGGTATAATGTCAAATCTTTTCAATTGTATTATTTAAAGCGATATAAAATTCTTCAATATTTTTTCTCCTGTCTCCCCTGATTTTTCAGGATGAAATTGTACTGCATAAAAATTGTCTTTGTGCAATGCTCCACTAAATGGTAAAATATAATCGGTTGAGGCAATGGTTTCTTCACCAGGAGTTGCGTAATAGCTGTGTACATAATAGACAAACTCAGTTTCTTTTATTTGAGTAAAAAGGGGCGAACGAAGCTCAGTAATATTATTCCAACCCATGTGTGGAATTTTATTTATTTCACTACCAGTATTGATAAATTGTTTTACTGAACTATTAAAAATACCCATGCAATCAACGCTTCCTTCCTCTGTATGCGTACACATTAGTTGCATGCCGAGACACACACCCAGTACCGGTTGAGTAAGGGTTGGCAGTAATTTATCCAGGTCTTTTTCTTTCAGGTATTTCATTGCAGCAGATGCATGGCCAACGCCTGGAAAGATCACATGAGAAGCTGAGCGGATCAATGCATGGTCATCTGTGACCAATGACTCTTTTCCAATTCTTGCCAATGCATTTTGTACACTCTGCACATTTCCTGAATTGTATTTTATAATGGCTATCATTTATTATAATATTCCTTTGGTGGTAGGTAATTCCTGGTTTTCTGTGTCTCTTTTTACAGCCATTTTTATTGATTTGGCAAATGCTTTAAAGATGGCTTCTATTTTATGGTGTTCGTTTGTACCTGTAGCTTTTATGTTCAGGTTGCATTTTGCTGCATCTGAAAAAGATTTAAAAAAATGGGAGAACATTTCTGTTGGCATTTCACCAATTTTTTCTCTTTTAAAATCTGCATCCCACATGAGCCAGCTCCTTCCACCAAAATCTATCGCCACTTCTGCCAGGCAATCATCCATAGGCAAGGTAAAATTCCCTTCCACTTTATTGTTGCCGTATCTTTCTATTCCTCTTTTTTCTGCCAGGGCTTTTGCTATTGCTTCACCTAGTGCAATGCCAGTATCTTCTATAGAATGATGCTCATCTATTTCGAGGTCTCCTTTACAAGTCACAGCAAGATCAAGACCGCCATGCCTGGCCAGCTGGTCCAGCATATGATCAAAGAAAGCCAGCCCTGTATGGTTATCTGCTTTTCCTTTTCCATCGAGGCTAAGTGTTACCTTGATCTTTGTTTCATTCGTGTTCCTTTCGTGTATGATCTCTCTGCGTTCCAGTTTCAGGTATTCGTAAAAGTCTTTCCAATCGCTGCTTTCTTTTACAATCACTTCTCTTCTTAGTTTTTCTGTAGAATCGCTAATTTCTCCGGCACCCAGGTCAGGATCATTATTCAGCCAAAACCCTTTACAGTTCAGGTTTAGCGCCAGTTGCATATCTGTGATACGATCTCCGATCACGAATGAATTTTGGAGATCATAATTTTCATTGTCAATATATTTTTGGAGTAAACCAGTTGCCGGTTTTCGTGTTGGCGCATTCTCTTCAGGATAAGTTTTATCTATCAGCACTTCAGAAAAAAAGATCTCTTCGTTCTCCAGTGCTTGCATAATAAAATCATGCACAGGTTGAAAATCTTCTTCACGGAACTTTTCAGTACCAAGTCCATCCTGGTTGGTGATCATGACCAATTCATAATTTAGTTCTGTGGCTATTTTCCTCATGTAAAAAAACATATCAGGATAAAATTCCAGTTTGCTGAAATCATCAATCTGGTAGGTGGGTGGTGCTTCTTTTATCAGCGTTCCGTCCCTGTCTATTAATAATAGTTTTATTTTTTCTTTGCTATCAGGCATATTGATTTAATTAATAACTTTTCAGTGCGTCTAATAATGTTTTGTTTTCTTTTTCTGTTCCAATTGTGATCCGAAGGCATTGGCTGCTTTCTTTTATACTACTCCTATTTCTTACGATAATACCTTTTTGCAACAGGTATGCATAAAGCTCATCGGCATTTTTCACTTTGACCAAAATGAAATTTGCGGAGGAAGGATAAATGGTTTCTACGAATAAAAATTGTTTTAATTCAGAGACCAGTTTCTCCCGGCTTTCTTTTATTTTTTCTATCCATTCAGTGATCACATTCGTATGTTGCAGTGCTTCAATAGCCATTTCCTGCGAATACTGGTTGATGTTGTAGGGAGGTTTTACCTTATTAAAAACCTCGATCATTTGAGCAGATGCATATCCTATGCCTAACCGTAAGGCTGCCATTCCCCAGGCTTTTGACATGGTTTGTATGATGAATAAGTTAGGAAGTGAAATTAGGTTTTGTAGAAAACTTTCGTCATCCGCAAAATCAATATAAGCCTCATCTAAAAAAACAATTCCTTTAAAATTATTACACAACCTGGTCAGGTCTGCGGCATTCATTACATTCCCGGAGGGATTATTTGGAGAACAGACAAAGATGATTTTTGTGCGATCATTTACGGAAGAAAAAATATTTTCCATGTCCAACTGATAGCGTACTGTCAGCGGCACTTCTTTTATTTCTACCTGGTTAATTTTTGCACAAACTGCATACATACCGTAGGTAGGCGGGCAAACAATCACATTGTCTTTTCCTGGTTCGCAAAATATTCTGAACGCTAAGTCTATCAGTTCATCGCTGCCATTGCCGATAATAATATTTTCCTGGCTTACAGGTTTTATGGCTGCCAGTTCATTCTTTAATAAAATTTGTTTGGGATCAGGGTACCTGTTATAGCTTCCTTTCACAGCAGACCCATAGGCATTTTCATTTGCATCCAGGTATACGGATGCGAAGCCGGAAAATTCATCCCGGGCTGTACTGTAAGGAGAAAGGGATTTTATGTTTTCCCTAACCAGGGAATCAAGGTCAAAACTCATTGTTCATTCTTTAAGGTTTCTAATCTGATGCTCACGGCATTTTTATGGGCTTGTAGTCCTTCGGCGGCTGCAAGAATTTCTACAGCCTTTCCCAGGTTTTGCAGCCCTGCAGGCTGTATGTTTTGAAAGGTAATCTTCTTTACAAAACTATCGAGGGATACACCACTGTATGCTTTGGCAAATCCGTTGGTTGGTAAAGTATGGTTGGTGCCACTTGCATAATCACCTGCACTTTCCGGTGAATAATGACCGAGGAAAATACTGCCTGCATTGAATACTTTTTCTGATAAAACCTCCGCATCGTCTGTAGCTATGATCAAATGCTCTGCCGCATATTCATTGAGCAAATTAAATGCCTCTTCTAATTTGTCCATTTCTATGAACATACTATTAGAAAGCGCTGCAGTTGCTATGTCTTTCCTTGGGAGAGCATGTAATTGTTCCTCCAATGCGATTTGAACTTTTTCCATCATCGGGGCATAAGTTGTTACCAATAATACCTGGCTATCTGCACCATGCTCGGCCTGGCTTAGTAAATCTGCAGCAATAAAAGCAGGGTTTGAAGTATGGTCAGCAAAAACTGCTAACTCACTTGGTCCTGCCGGCATATCTATAGCTGTCCCTTCAGTTTGTACCATTTGTTTTGCAGTAGTCACATACCTGTTTCCGGGGCCAAATATTTTATCCACCTTTGGAATAGTTTCTGTGCCAAAGGCCATGGCTCCAATAGCCTGCGCTCCCCCAATCTTATACACATATTTGATGTTCAACATTCCTGCTATGTATAAGATAGCGTCGTTTATCGAATCACTTTTATCCGCAGGTGTGCAGATAATTATATTATGACATCCGGCAAGATTTGCAGGTACACCAAGCATCAGTAGGGTAGAGAGTAGCGGCGCAGTGCCACCAGGAATATATAAACCCACGTTTTGAATTGGAACAGATTTTCTCCAGCAGAAAACTCCCTTAGAGGTTTCTATTTTCTTTATATCTTCTCTCTGCGACTCATGAAATTTTTTGATGTTGTTATATGCTACATCAATAGCTTCTTTCAGGGATTCAGCCACTTTGGTAGTAGCCAATTCGATTTCGGCTGCTGAGACTAACATGCTGTCAGATTCTAACCCATCAAATTGTTTGCTGTACTTTTTTACTGCAGCATCACCATTGATTTTGATATCATCCAGAATACCAGCAACAGTTTTTTTAATGCCCTCATTGTTAACAGAAGGCCTTTCTAATATTTCTTTCCAATTTTCCTTTGCAGGATTTTTATAAAGCTTCATTTTAAAAAGTAAAAAGTAAAAATTAAAAATCGAAGATCCCGCAGGATGGAAGTAAAAATTAAAAAGTAAAAAGTAAAAATCGAAGATCCAGCAAGGCGGGAAGTGAACTAGCAAATGTCATCAACTAATAAACAACATTCAACCATGCTCAACAACACTCAACAATGCTCAACAACTCTCAACAACTCTGAACAACTCTCAACAACTCTAAACCCCTCAAACCCTCCAAACCCCTCAAACCCTCCAAACCCTCCAAACCCTTCCTACACCAGCATTTTCTCAATCGGCAATACCAAAATCCCTTCAGCTTCATATTCTTTCAATTTCTCAATCACTTCCCAGAAATCATTTTCATTCACCACACTCTGAATACTGCTCCAACCTTCTTCTGCTAAAGGCACTACAGTTGGGCTTTTCATTCCTGGCAGAAGTTTGAATATATTTTCCAGCTGATGATCCGGCGCATTTAATAAAATGTATTTATTGTTTTTGGCTGCCTTTACAGCTTCTATCCTGGTTAGTAATTTTTTTAGAATCACCTGTTTTTCTTCATCCAGGTCTTTACTGCTCACCAGCACTGCCTGTGATTTCAGGATCACTTCCATCTCAGATAATCCGTTTGTAAATAACGTACTTCCGCTGCTTACAATGTCGCAAATAGCATCTGCTAATCCAATTCCCGGTGCTATTTCTACAGAGCCACTGATCTCATGTATCTCACATTGAATATTTTTTTCCTGCAGGTATTTTCCGAGGATAACGGGGTAGGTAGTAGCTATTTTTCTATTCCCAAGATCTTCTACAGAAACAATGTCACTGGTTTTTGGTACAGCAATACTTAGCCTGCATTTGCTGAATCCGAGTTCTGTAATGCAGGAAATATTCTTGTCTTTTTCCAACAAAACATTTTCTCCAACAATCCCAAGGTCAGCCACTTTATCTTCTACATACTGCGGAATATCATCATCCCTGAGAAAATAAATCTCCAGCGGAAAATTCTCTGCATTTGTCTTTAATTGTTTCTGTCCGTTGTTGATGTTAATGCCGCATTCTTTCAGCAGTTTCATTGAGTCTTCAAACAGTCTCCCGGATTTTTGTATAGCGATCCTTAGCATAATTCTTTCTTTTTTTTTGTCAATAAAAAAAGGCTTACAAATTTGTAAGCCTTTTTTAGAATATGATTTTATACATATATCAGCACAGCTTACCCTTTGAGCAATTATGATGATGATGTATGTGTATGTTTTGATTCATGTTGAGTTGCAAAAGTACGTATCTGATGTTGATAACAGCAAATAAAAATAAAAGTTTGCTTTTCTTTTTATTTATTTTTTAGAATGTAAAAAACTTTAAACATGTTCTGCCATATCAGGAATCTGCTCTGCGTGGTATTCACCCGCATCCAGTTTCTTTTTTGTTTCTTCAAATGCCCTAAGTGTTTCATCAATGTCAGCATCAGTATGCCTTGCAGTAGGAATAAGCCTGTAGATGATATCACCTTTTGGTATCACAGGATAGACGACTATGCTACAGAAAATATGGTAGTTCTCTCTCAGGTCCATCACCATTTGCGTAGCTTCAGGTAATTCTCCTTTCATGTAAACGGGTGTTACAGGACTGTTTGTATTTCCAATATCAAACCCTTTTTCTTTCAACCCGTTTTGCAGCTTTCTGACATTGTTCCAAAGTTTCTCACGAAGCTCTGGCATTGTTTTTACCATTTCCATTCTCTTAAGCATACCATCTACAATGATTAATGGAAGGCTTTTTGCAAAGATCTGGCTGCGTACATTGTACCTCAGAAATTTTAATACATTTTTTGGTCCGCTGATAAAAGCACCAATACTTCCCATGCTTTTTACAAAAGTGCTGAAGTAAAGATCTACGCCATCCTGGCAACCCTGTGCAGAATCTGCACCGGCACCATTTGGTCCCATATAGCCAAAGCCATGAGCATCATCTATCAATAAGCGGAATTCGTGGTTTTGTTTCAGTGCAACTATTTCTTTCAATTTCCCTTGTTGCCCATCCATACCATACACACCTTCGGTGATCACTAAAATACCACCACCATTCTTCTCTGCTATTTTTGCAGCTCGGATCAATTGCTTTTCGCAATCTTCTATATCATTATGTTTGTACGCATACGTTTGTCCCATATGCAACCTCATGCCATCTACAATACAGGCATGGCATTCCGCATCATATACAATCACATCACGGCGGTTTACTAATGCATCTATACAACTCATAATGCCCTGGTAGCCAAAGTTGAGTAGCATAGTATCTTCACGACTTACAAACTCGCTGATCACTCTTTCCAGCTCTTCGTGCATGCTGGTATTTCCGCTCATCATACGGGCACCCATGGGGTTTCCCATACCATATTTTTTAGCAGCTTCGGTGTCTATTTCTCTTACATCCGGGTGATTTACTAAACCAAGGTAATCGTTCAGGCTCCATACGATCATATCCTTGCCACGAAATTTCATCCTTGGGCCGAGTTCTCCTTCCAGTTTAGGAAAGGCAAAATAACCATGTGCTCTATCCATGTGCTGACCCAATGGACCACCATCTTTCACTAATTTTTCGAAAACATCCATAAAATCTGCAGTTAATTTTAGAAACGGCAAAAATAAGGCTTATTGCCCGTAATAGCTGTTCATTTTTGAACAAAAACTGTAGATTATCCCCCGTTTTTATAGCCTTTTTGTTTGGTTTTCGGGAAACTATTCAACAAAAAAATCTTGTTAAAATAAATTGGGCTGACGCACAAAAAAATTTATCTTTCAATCCTTTCTTGTAACTCAAAAAAACTTTCACCTCATGGCAGTAATGGCACCATTTAATTTAAAAAACTGGATAAGCGAAAACCGGGACCTTTTAAAACCACCCGTTGGCAATTCCTGCATCTATAAAAATGCAGAAAATTTTATCGTGATGGTGGTTGGTGGCCCCAATGCCCGGAAGGATTATCATTTTAATGAAAGTGAGGAACTCTATTACCAGGTAGAAGGAAATATAGTTTTAAAAATAATTGAAGAGGGCAAACCCAAAGACATTGCCATCAACGAAGGAGATATGTTTTTGCTGCCGCCAAAAACACCGCATTCTCCACAGCGTGGTGAAGGAACAGTGGGACTTGTTATAGAAAAGATCAGGGAAGATGTAGAAAATGAGAAGGACGCCTTCATGTGGTTCTGCGAAAACTGCGGGAATAAATTGTATGAAGAATCTGTTTTTGTAGAAGACATTGTACAACAACTTCCACCGGTAATGAATCGTTTTTGGGATGATGAGGAAAAGAGAACCTGTGATAAATGCGGTGTGAAAATGATGAAGCCGGGAGAGGAGGTTTAGTAGAGAGGTTAAGTTTTGTTTATCATTGTTTAACATTGTTGAAAATTGTAGAACAATGTTGAGTGTTGTTGAACATTGTTGAATTGAAAACATATAGTAGTTCTCCTTTTTAATTTTTACTCCCGCCTTGCGGGATCTTCGATTTTTACTTTTTAATTCCATCCTGCGGGATCTTCGATTTTACTTTTTAATTTTGATTTTGAAAAAAACAGACATCCACACCCACATAATGCCGCCCACCATGCCCAACTGGGCAAAAAAATTTGGTTACGGAGATTTCATACACCTGGAACAGCGGAACTGTAAAGCTTGTATGATGAAGGGCGATACCTTTTTCAGGGAGGTAGAAGAAAATTGTTTTGAAATTTCTTCCCGTGAAAAAGAAATGGAGGCTACCGGCATCACCAGGCAGGTACTTTCTACAATCCCGGTTTTATTTAATTATTGGGCAAAGCCTAAAGATGGATTGGAAACAAGTCGATTTTTAAATGATCATTTAGCAGATGCTGTGGCAAAGAATTCATCCTCTTTTTTAGGGTTGGGTACAGTACCAATGCAGGATATAGATTTGGCCATTGGAGAGATGGAAAGATGTACACAGGAATTAAAACTTTCAGGACTTGAAATTGGAACAAATATTAATGGAGAAAATTTATCAGAAAAAAAATTCCTTCCTTTTTTTAAAAGAGCTGAAGAATTGAATGTGCCCATTTTCATTCATCCCTGGGAGATGATGGGTGAAGACCTGATGGCAAAATATTGGCTACCCTGGCTGGTAGGAATGCCTGCTGAAACTAGCCGTGCTATCTGTAGTTTAATCTTTGGTGGAGTGATGCAGGCATTTCCAAAATTGCGTTTTGCATTTGCACATGGTGGTGGTTCATTTCCGGCTACGATAGGCAGGGTAGAGCATGGTTTTAATGTGCGTCCTGATCTTGTACAAATTGACAACCAAATAAACCCACGTGATTACCTGGGAAAATTCTGGATAGACAGCCTCGTACACGATGCGTCGGCTCTGGACTTTATCATTAAAACAATGGGCGAAGATTTCATCTGCCTGGGCAGCGATTATCCTTTTCCACTGGGAGAACATCACCCTGGGAAACTAATTGAAGAAGTGATTACTGATGAAAGTATAAGAGAAAAATTGTTGAGTAAAAATGCAGAGAAGTGGTTATTTGGATAGTTTCAGTAGTTCACCTGATTAATACATACTCTGCATCTTGTTTATAATAAATCCGGGTAGTCACTGATTAAACCATCAACGCCCAATCCTTTCAATCTGGCTATTTCAGCTGCTGTATTTACGGTCCATGGAATGATGCGAATTCCTTTTTGGTGTGCTTCAGCCACAAGTTTTTCAGTCACGATACCAAACTCAGGACTGTAGATCGTGGGCTCAAAACCCAGGTCATCCAGCTGTTTGCGGAAACTACGTTTATCCGTTTTTTCCACCAGCATAGCTGTTTTTACTTTTGGATATTTTTTATGTAAATATTGAAGTGTTCTAAAATCAAAACTCTGGATGATCACCTGGCTGCGCATATCAGCCTCATCTATTACAGCCATCAATTTTTCTATAAACTCTTCTGGTGCCGGATGATATGTGCCATCAGTTTCAGGAGTTGTTTTTGTTTCTATATTATAGAATAATGGTGGCCGTCTTGCCATCATCATGTAATCTTTTACGGCCTGAAACACATCAGATAAAAGTGGCTTGGTTACAGCCATCTTTTGTTGTTTCCGAAACCTTGGATGAGGTTTCAATCCTACATCGTAGGTCTGTACCTCATCGTAGGTCATGTTGTATATATTGAAGTCTTTTTCTTTTGTTACATCAATATATTTTCCATCTGGCTTTGTGGTTAGTTCATGATTAAAAAATGGCTCATGGCTAAGGATTATTTTTTTATCTTTTGTAAAAACGACATCCATTTCTAAGGTAGTTACGCCAAGGCCTAAAACATTTATCATAGCCGGAATTGTATTTTCCGGCATTAAACCGCGACCGCCCCGGTGTGCTTCTTTGTCGAAAGCCGGCAGGTTATCATCAAATGGTTTTGCAGTCATATTTTTTTGTGATGAGTTACAGCCAAAGATGAGGATACTTAAAATGATGAGGATCGTATATTTCATGTTGGTTTTATTAAAAGATTAGATTTTATTAGGCTAAAAAAAATGATTTTTATTTTCATTGTGCTGTCAGGCTGAGCTTGTCGAAGCCGGTCCTTGATAAAGGGGCTTCCAACTTCACTTCGAATTTCTTCACCAACCCGGCTTCGACCACTCTTCCCGCTTTAGCGGAAACTCACCCTGACTGCAAGTAAATGCTTAAACAGCCAGGCATTACCCTTCTTCAAACTTCACTCCATTTTCTTTCAAAAAACTTTTGATCACATTCACATGAATACATTGACCCAAATGAATAAATGAATAATCAGAAACTTTTTTTACACCAGTATTCACCATAATCTCTTTGTCAATAAGGTCAAACCCAAGGTGTAAATGTTTTGTGCTGAACTGCATGCCACAGACCAAACCATTTTGATCAAACAAAGGACCACCGCTTTGTCCACGCAGTCCGGGTGTGCTCATTTCTATACCATACAAGCCATTATCTGCATCTCCGAGAAAGCGGGTAACCATGCCTTCCAGCGGAAAGATTGGAGAAGCCTGTATTCCGTTTTGCGTCCATTCTATATCATCTATTTGCTGGTTGTAAGTATAGTTATTAAACTCAGCAAAAGGAAAACCAAGACGACATAGGAATTTTCCCTGCTTAATGGTTTCTGTATCTTTTAAAAAAACTGCCGGCTTTCCATAATGCACTTTATTGTAGCCATTAAACTTTAATATGGCCAGGTCAAGCGTGGGATGCAGGTTCCAGGTAAAACCCGTCATACTGTCTACGCTATCTACAAAACTATTTTTTGATTGTATAACGGTCTCAGCTTTATAATGGTATTTCAGTTCAAGTCCTTTTAATAATTGTTTGTGCCTGGGATTATTGAGTGTAGCCTGTCTTTCATTTTTAAAATTTATGAATTGATTATTTACATTTTCAGCGCCTGCAAGCATTTCAATCACATGTTTGCAGGTGACGGCATACCCATCTTCATTTACAAAAAAAATGGTTGCTGCTCCCGGCAACAGCTGCTTGCCACCATAAGTGCGCATGATATTATGTATCGGCCTTGTGTATTGGGTGGCGGTTTCTATTGCCTTTATAAACATATTCTTTTTTTAAGTTAGGGTGAATTTATGCCAGAAAGTTTATACATCCTTCAGGTTCGCTGCAGCTGCTTTATCTACATAAAAAAATACCTGGTTTTCTGCAGACTTTATAAGTTGTGTAGGGATGTGTTGTGGGTCGTAAGGTCCTTCCAGTGCACGTTCCAGCATTTCTGCTTTATTTGCTCCGCTGATCATGAATAAATTAATATGTGCGGCATTTATTAATGGTAGGGTAAAGCTGATCCTGTACATGCCTACTTCTTCTACGTATACATCTTTTACCAAAGCTTTGTCTTCAGTAAGAATAGAGGTGTGCGGAAACAATGAAGCTGTATGGCCATTATCACCCATTCCTAAAAGGTTCAGGTCAAATTGTGGAAGCTTTTCGTCAAAAAAATCTTTGATCATTTTTTCATACGACTGAGCCGCTTCTGCCGGTGGAAGATGTACCGGAACCGGAAAAATATTCTTGTGAGGGATAGGTAAATGTTCCAGTAATAGTTTACCTGCCATAAAGCTGTTGTTCTCTTCAGAATCTGCAGGTATATTTCTTTCATCTCCCCAAAATACAAATGTTCTTTTCCAATCTATTTCTTCAGTATAAGGTGGAGCCGACAACAATTCAAAGAGTTTTTTTGGTGTACTACCACCGCTCAATGCAATTGTAAATCTGCCATTCTTTTTTATAGATGAATCAGCTACTTCTCTAATAAAGTTTGCTGCACCCTCACTCAGGGATTGGTAATCGTCGTAGATACTTATTGTTTGCATAAATTTTATTTAAGACTTTTCGGTTTTTTTTCGTCCCCTTTGCTTTGGTTCTTCAAAAGGAAGCATTACCCAGCTATGGCCATCTTTTGCAATGAGGATCTCTCCATTTTCCGGACCATCCGTTCCGGCTGTATAATTTGGAAAATTTACACTTGGGTTTGCCTGCCAGGTCCCTAAGACTGGCATGACTATTTCCCAGGCTGCTTCTACCTGGTCTGCCCTCATAAACAAAGTTGGATCCCCATGAATTACATCAAGTAATAATGTTTCATATCCCTCAGGCATCCCGCTGGGATAGGTCTCTTTATAATTAAAAAGCATATCTACCGGACTCAATTTCATTTCTAATCCGGGTCTTTTTGCCTGGAACCTCAGGCGAATGCCCATGTCTGGTTGCAGGTTCATTACCATGCGATTTGATTGCCAGTTTTCTATAGCCTGTTGCGGGAAAGACTGGTGTGGTACTGGTTTGAAATCAATGGTAATGGCAGAGATCGTTTTCTGCATTCTTTTCCCGGAGCGAACATATATAGGAACACCACTCCAACGCCAGTTGTCAATAAATAACTTCATCGCTGCAAAAGTTTCTGTGGTACTGTCTTCGGGTACAGATTTTTCTTGTCGATAACCTTTTGCTTTGTCACCTTCTATCCATCCTTCAGCATACTGTCCACGCACAGCGTATTCATGTACTTCCTCCCTTTTTATTTTCCGTATTGCGTGAAGTACATCTACTTTTTTATTTCTTATTTCATTGGCATCAAAGCTTACGGGAGCTTCCATCGCTATAAGACAAACCAGTTGCATCACATGATTTTGGATCATATCCCGCAATGCGCCACTATGGTCATAATAACCACCACGGTCATCTACACCAATTTTTTCAGCTACAGTTATTTGTATGTGATCAATATAATTCCTGTTCCAGATGGGCTCGAATAATGCATTTGCAAACCTGAAAGCCAGAATATTTTGGACCGTTTCTTTTCCCAGGTAATGGTCTATCCTGAAGAGCTGGCACTCATCATAATTTTTTAATAATGCGTCATTAAGTTCTTTTGCTGATTCCAGGTCGGTACCAAAAGGTTTTTCTATTACCAAACGGGAATGCTGCCGGTCTTTGTTCAATCCTGCAGAAGCAAGGTGTTTGGCAATAGGTTGAAAAAACTGAGGATTTACAGCCAGGTAATAGAGTTTAATTACCGTTTCTTCTTTATCTTTTTCAAAATCTGCAATATCTTTTTTCAGCTTGGTGTAAAAAGGATATTTCAAAAAATCTGCAACCTCATAAAAAATGTATTTAGAAAAGATAGCCCAATCTTCTTTTTTGGCTTTTCCTCTCCTGCTAAATTTATCAATACCAGCTTTTAACTGCTTTCTGAAAACTGTGTCACTCATTTCTGTTCTGCCCAGGCAAACGATTTTCACTTCTTTATTTAATGAATCTTCCAGGTACAGATTAAACAATGCCGGAATGAGTTTACGCATGGTGAGGTCTCCACTTCCTCCAAAAATTGTAATGTAAATCGGATTTATGTTTTGATTTATGTCCATGATTTTTTCTGAATAATTAATGCGTTTATTAATAATTTTTTTCCGGAATGTTACAGGATCTTTTCGCTCCATTCCGTATGAAAACTCCCTTCTTTATCCAGCCTTTCGTAACTATGAGCTCCGAAGAAATCTCTTTGGGCTTGTATTAAATTAGCCGGAAGCCAGGCACTAAAATAGCTGTCGAAATAATTCAAAGTTGCCCCGAGTACCGGTACAGGAATACTTTGTCTCACAGCATTAATCACCATACGCCGCATAGCTGCTTCCCCTGATTTTATATCATCGGTAAATGAAGGTGCAAGCATCAGGTTTTTCAGATCAGGGTACGCTTCAAATGCTGTTGTGATCTCATCAAGCATGGCTGCTCTTATAATACAACCACCCCTCCAGATGGAAGCTACTTTGGCGATATTAGTTTCATACTTATAAGTATTGCTTGCCTGCTGAAGCATAGCTAATCCTTGTGCAAAGACGATCAGAAATGCAGCATATAAAGCATCCTCCATGTCTTCTACAAGTTTTACCCTGTCTTTTGTGAGTTCTGCATAATGAGTTTTTCCTATAAATTTTGCAGCGCTTACTCGTTCATCTTTTATAGAAGAAAGTACCCTTTGTGTAACGGCTGCATCTATACTTGGGATAGGTGAAAGTATCTTCATTGCATCCTCGCTCATCCATGCACCGGTCCCTTTTTGTTTTGCACGGTCAGCAATCATATCAATTAAAAAATTCTCGTTGTTTTCATCCTTTTGTTGAAAAATAGCTGCAGTGATTTGTACAAGATAGCCCCTGAGGCGCCCTTCGTTCCAGGTATAAAATATATCATGAAGCTCAGCATTAGTAAAGCCTCCGTGTGATTTTAAAATCTGGTAGGTTTCTGCAAGTAGCTGCATCATTGCATACTCAATGCCATTGTGTACCATTTTTACATAATGGCCTGCTGCTCCTTTACCCATGTAACCTGTGCAGGGTTCACCATTTGCTTTGGCACTTACGTCTCTTAGCATTGGTGCTATTCTTTCGTAAGCTACTTTATCACCCCCAGGCATTATGCTTGCGCCAAACCTTGCTCCTAATTCACCCCCGGAAATTCCAATACCCATAAAATGAATATTCTTTTTCATCAGTTGTTCAGTTCTTGCCTGGGTATCTGAAAAATGTGAATTACCGCAGTCAATCAAAATATCTTCATCTCCCAGGTATGGAGTTAGTTCTTCAATCACCGCATCTACTATAGGACCTGCAGGTACCAGCATCAGTATAGTTCTTGGTACAGCAAGTGATTCAATAAATTTGTCAAGTGAAGCTGTTGCGTAAATATTTCCATTCTTATCATTTTTCTGAAGCTGTGCTACTTTTTTTTCATCCTTATCATAGCCTGAAACTGAATAGCCATGATCACTCATATTCATTGTTAAGTTGCTACCCATAGTTCCCAGCCCAATCATTCCATAATCATATTTTTGATCACTCATATCTATTGAAATTTGATTTTAATGAAAATTAATATTTCACCATCGGTGGCAAAGTTTCTGAATTAATTTTTATTCTTGTTCCTTGTGTGTAAGATGGGGAATAAAATATTATTATTTGAATCAATAATCTTGCTAAGCTTCCGGGAAAATAAATTAAATGTTTCTCCAAAAAGTTTGAACAATAAAAAAACCCCTGAAAGACAGGGGTTTTTAAAAAAGTTATTTTAGAAAAAGCTTAAGGGTAAATTATCCTTTACCAGGCTTAGCGCCTTTTATCTTCGCATACTCTTCAGGAGTTACTACTTCCCCTTTAATAGTGATGGATTTCATTTCATCAAACCCTGCAAATTTCACATTCATGTGTTTGTCAAATGAGTTCATGGTTTGAGCATTGTAAGTAGCAGTAATGGTACCTGATTTACCCGGCATGATAGGCTCTTTTGTATAATCTCCAATTGTACAACCACATGTAGGAGAAGCAGATTCTATGATCAATGGAGCTTTGCCTACATTGGTTACAGTAAATGTAACAGTAGCAGGCGTTCCTTGTGGAATTTTACCCATATCAATTACATCAGTGGTAAATTTTGCCACATCTGAAGCATTCTTCTGAGCAAAAGCGAATGTAATAGTCGTGAAAGCGAGTATCGTTAAAAATATTTTTTTCATTAGTAATTTTTTTAATTAATAAGTAATAGATGAATATTAGTGAAGATGTTTTTCATTTACCGGTGCACTTGCAGCAGGAGTGCTCCACACTTCACCTTTAATAAAGATCTGCTGTGTTTGATCACCGTTATAAGTAATAGTAATGGTTTTGTTGAAAGGTCCTGCAGCTGCTGCATTATATCCAACTTTTATAGTACTTGTAGTGCCCGGTGCAATTTCTTCTTCTTTATTCCACTCAGGAGTTGTGCATCCGCAGCTAGCTTGTACATTATCTAACTTAAAAGCAGTAGCGCCGGTATTTGTTACTGTGAAAATGTGTGTTACTGGTTTTCCCTGTGGAATTTTTCCAAAATCAAATTCCTTTTCAGTACTTGTAAGTCCTTCCTTAACAATCATTGCAGCATCTGCAGAAAGTGATACAGCAGGCGTAGCAGCCGCAGCTTCAACTTTTGTAGCTGTTTGTGCAAATAATGCTACCGAAGCAAAGCAAAAACTGAATCCTAGTAATAATTTTTTCATTTTAAATGTTATTTTAATTTCAGAAAAGAAGTGTTTTTATATTTTGCAAAACAGATCCGGGATTATTATGAATCCTTTTTTTTAATTGCATAGCAAATATACAATAATCAAATCTGAAACACAATAGGGCACATCTCTTTACCAACATTTAACAAAGACATCCCTTTTTTGGTAATTTTGCCCTAATATTACAATTATGGAATTACAGGATTCGAATGCTTCCCAGGAAAATGAAATGCTGAGTTTTGAAACCTTCCAGCGTGAGGTGCTCAGAGACTATAAAGTTGCTTGTATAAGCCGGGAAACCAGCCTTTTGGGTCGCCGTGAAGTGCTTACAGGAAAGGCCAAGTTTGGCATTTTTGGTGATGGTAAAGAAGTAGCCCAAATTGCCATGGCTAAATTTTTTAAACCAGGGGATTTCCGCAGTGGATACTATAGAGACCAGACTTTTATGCTGGCCAGTGGCCTCACTTCTGTTCAGGCTTTTTTTGCCCAACTTTATGCAGATACTGACCTCAAAAATGAGCCTTTTAGTGCGGGCAGGCAGATGAATGCCCATTTTGCTACACCATTTGTAGATAAAGAAGGAAATTGGCTTCCGTTGGCTCAGCAAAAAAATGTGAGCAGCGACATTGCGCCTACTGCCGGACAAATGGTAAGAGGGCTTGGACTTGCTTTTGCCTCAAGGGCATTTCGGGAAATCCCCGCCCTCGCTGACTTAACAGAACTAAGCAATAATGGTAATGAAATTTGTTTTTGTACCATAGGAGATGCCAGTACAAGTGAAGGACAGTTTTGGGAAACCATTAATGCAGCAGGTGTTTTACAGGTACCTCTCGCAGTATTTGTTTGGGACGATGGTTACGGAATTTCTGTGCCTAAAGAATACCAGACTACCAAAGGATCAATCTCAGAAGCGCTTGCTGGTTTTCAGAAGGAGGAAGGTACCAACGGCCTGGATATTTATAAATTAAAAGGATGGGATTATGCCGGCATGTGCGAAGTGTTGGAATCCGCCATTCAAAAAATAAGGGATACACATACCCCGGCAATTTTTCATGTGGAAGAGATTACTCAACCACAAGGGCATTCCACATCCGGAAGCCATGAGCGATATAAAAATGAAGAGCGACTCTCATGGGAGAAAGAGTGGGATTGCAATGTGCAGTTAAAAAAATGGATTTTAAAAAATGCCCTGGCAGAAGAAAATGTCCTGGAAACAATAGAGCAGGAAGCTGCGGCACAAGTAAAGGAAGAAAAGCAGCAGGCATGGAGTAATTACCAGGAGCCGATAAAGCAATTGATGAATGAAGTGGTCGAAAAAATTCAATCAGTTGCAGGAGTAGAAAAAGTTTCTGATAAGATAAATGCACTGAAAGCTATCAGGGAACCAATGCGCCGTGATGCTTTAAAAACTTTAGCTGAAGTAATACAAATATTGCAGGCTAAAAATCATGCTTCAACAGGCGAGCTCAGAAATTATTATCAACAACTAAAAGATAAAACCAGCAAATTATACGACGATCATTTATACAATGAAGGACCTGCCTCTGCGCTTAAAGTTCCTGTTACACATGTAAGTTTTGCAGAAGATGCTCCTATGATCAATGGCTTTGAAGTATTGAATAAATATTTTGATGCTTTATTTGAGCAAAACAATAAAGTAGTTGCCTTTGGTGAAGACCTCGGATATATAGGAGATGTAAACCAGGGCTTCAGTGGCCTTCAGGAAAAATATGGTAAGGAAAGAATTTTTGATACCGGTATCAGGGAACTCACGATCATGGGACAGGGCATTGGCCTGGCACTTCGTGGTCTTCGCCCGATAGCTGAGATACAGTATTTGGATTACCTGCTCTATGGCTTGCAGCCTTTGAGTGATGATGTGGCTACCACTCATTACCGTACCGCCGGGCAACAGTCAGTTCCGCTGATTGTACGTACAAGGGGGCACAGGCTCGAGGGAATATGGCATAGCGGTTCGCCAATGGGCATGATTATAAACTCGCTGCGTGGGATGTATGTATGCGTACCAAGAAATATGGTGCAGGCTGCAGGTATGTACAATACTTTATTAAGAAGCAATGATCCTGGTTTGGTTATAGAATGCCTGAATGGTTACAGGTTGAAAGAAAAACTTCCAGAGAATTTGCTGGAGTATACAGTTCCATTAGGGAAAACCGAAACGATCAGAGCCGGTGAAGATATTACATTGGTTAGCTATGGTTCTACTTTAAGAATAGTGCAGGAAGCAGCGGAAAATCTTAAAGATCTCGGCGTGGATTGCGAAATAATAGATGTACAAACTTTACTTCCTTTTGACCTGGATCATGATATTGTGGCTTCGCTAAAAAAGACAAGCCGGATATTATTTGTAGATGAAGATGTACCCGGAGGTGCCGCTGCCTATATGTTTACAAAAGTCATGGAAGATCAAAAGGGTTATCGTTACCTCGATGTAGCGCCACGCACACTTACAGGAAAAGCACATCGTGCTGCATATGGAAGTGATGGTGATTATTTCAGTAAACCAAATGTGGAGGACATTATTTTTACCGTTCAGTCTATGATGGCTGAGTAAATTTTTTTTATTACCTTTTGCGTATTCATTCACAATAAAAACAACCAACTAATGTCAATTGTAAAAGTTATAGAAGTAATCGCTTCCTCTCCCGATAGTTTTGATGATGCGGTAAGGAATGCAGTAAAAGAAGTAAGTAAAACTGTAAGAAACATAGATTCAGTTTGGATACAGGATCAAAAAGTACATGTGAAAGATGGCGAGGTAACTACCTTCGGTGTGACGTGTAAAGTCTCATTCCGGGTAACAGAAGTCTGATAGAATATTTCAGGAAAATATTAAAGCCCGGCAAGATTTGCCGGGCTTTAATAATAGTAGAACTTTAATTTTCCAATGTGTAGAAATCTGTTGGAAAAACTGGAAGTGAAACCCGTTATTTCAGGTTGTGATACACCTTCTGTACGTCTTCATCCTGCTCCATGTGATCTACAAGTTTAAGTACATCCTCCGCATCTTCATCGCTGAGTTCCATGGTGTTTTGTGGAATGTAAGTAAGTTCTGCAGTTATTGGTTCGATGCCTTTTTCTTCCAAAGCCTTAGCCATGTTGCCAAATTCTGTGAAGGCAGTGCGAATGATGATATTTCCTTCTGAGTCTTCTCCAATTTCTTCAAGTCCGTAATCTATCAGTTCCAGTTCCAGTTCTTCTGCATCCCTACCTTCGCTTTTTATTTTAAATTCTCCCATACGGGTAAATCCAAAAGCAACACTGCCGGAGGTACCGAGAGACCCTTTTCCTTTGGTAAAATGCATACGAACATTTGCTACAGTTCTGGTACTGTTGTCAGTAGCAGTTTCTACCAATACAGCTACACCGTGTGGTGCATACCCTTCATAAGTAATTTCTTCATATTCGCTGGTATCCTTACCCATGGCTCTTTTTATCGCAGCTTCCACACGATCCTTGGGCATATTACATGCCTTGGCATTCAGGTAGCAGCGGCGCAAAGCAGGGTTGTTGTCTGGCTCTGGTCCGGCAGCTTTTACTGCAATAGCAATCTCTTTTCCGATGCGGGTAAAGTTCTTGGCCATTTTGTCCCAACGGGCAAACATGGCACTTTTTCTTACTTCAAATATTCTTCCCATATGTACAAGTAGTTATTTTTAAAAAGCCGGTCTATAATTAAAAACACGGGCGGGGCAAATTTACAGATTTAAGTTTATTACACATAAGGAAAGCTTGTACCGCTGCAGCGTAACAGAGAAGCACAGAGAACCACAGAGGAAATGCAGCATTGCTTTATTTGAAAAGTCTAAATAACTCCGTGCCCCTTCGTGTAAAACTCTGTGGTCCTCCGTGCCTAACTCTGTGGTTCTCCGTGCAACAATTTATTACACTAAGGGAATGCATGTTCCGCTGCAGCGAACCGAGAACCACTGAGGAAATGCACCATTATTATATTTGAAAATTCTAAATAACTCCGTGCCCCTCCGTGCCTAACTCTGTGGTTCTCCGTGCAACAATTTATTACACGGAGGGAAAGCTTGTTCCGCTTCAGCGAACCGAGAAGCACAGAGAACCACGGAGGACAAGGGATGGTTCTTTAAATTGGGCATCTCACAAACCCCGGTGGTTCTCTGTGTAAACCTTGGTGGCCCTCTGTGTAACTATTTCCAATTACACCCTAAAAAACTCCGTATTCCCTTGTGCAACTTTCCTTCTTCTAAAAAGATTTCAATTTGTAACTTGCAGCTTCTAAGAAAAAAGTATGTCCATCATCTCGGTAAAAAATCTTTGTAAATCTTACGGCAATTTCGTTGCAGTAGATGATATAAGCTTTGAGGTAGAAGAAGGAGAGATATTTGGATTGCTTGGTCCGAACGGTGCCGGGAAAAGCACCACACTTGAGATCATTGAAACCCTAAGACAAAAAACCAGCGGGAGTATTACAGTAGCAGGTTTTGACCTGGACAAAGAACCATCCAAGATCAAAAAAATTATTGGTGTACAATTACAAACTTCAGGCTTTTATCCCGGATTGAATTTAAAAGAACTGCTACAAATGTTTGCCGGTTTGTACAACAAGAAAATAGATACAACTGAGTTCCTGAAACTGGTGAACCTGGAAGATAAGGCCGCAAGTAAAAGTAAGGAACTAAGCGGGGGACAGCGTCAGCGATTTTCAATAGCCACTACACTTATCAATGAACCAAAGATCATTTTCCTGGATGAACCTACAACCGGGCTTGATCCGCAGGCAAGGCGAAACCTCTGGGAGCTCATCAAACGAATTAGAGATAAGGGAACTACAGTGATCATTACCACACATTACATGGACGAGGCTGAGCAACTTTGTGATCGCATAGCGATCCTGGACCAGGGAAAGATCATAAAACTGGCCTCGCCGGATGCTATGATCGATGAACTGGTGGCATCGGGTTTTGAAAGGCCAAAGCAGGTGAAATCTGCCAACCTGGAAGATGTGTTTATACAGCTAACGGGGAGAGAGATGAGAGAGGGGAGTTGAGGAAGTGAAAAGTGGATAGTTTATGGATCATTGTTCATTGTTCATGGTGCTGAACACTTCAATAATATAAAAAGTAAAAATAGAAGATTCCGCAAGGCGGGAGTGAAAAGTGAATGGTTCATGGATCATTATTCATGGTGCTGATCACTTCAATAAATTAAAAATTAAAAATTAAAAAATAAAAAAAAGAGAATGAAACAATTGATAGGTGCAGTAATCATTGCAGGAATAGTAAGTACAGGTTGTAATAAAAAAATGGCTACGGTATCGGCACCGATGATGGATATAACAGTTATGACTGTAATGGATTCTACTCCATATCTTAAAAACAGCATAGATAGTTTTTCCTATGCAGCCGGAATTAATATTGGTGAAAGCATGAAAACCCAGGGCATAATTGATGTAAATACTGAGGCGATGGCTAAAGGAATGCAGGATGCTATTAAAAATCTAAATCAACTTATGAGTACAGAACAGGCAGGGCAAACACTGCAACAAAAATTACAGGAATTTGCTGAGATTAAAGCAGCAGCTGAGAAAGCCAAAACTGATTCTTTTTTTAATTCAGTAAAAGCAAAACCGGGAGTAATTGTTCTCCCTAATGGCTTAATGTACGAAGTACAGAAAGCTGCACCTGCTACCAATCCAAAGCCAGCTCTGAGCGATACAGCAGTGGTGCATTATACCGGAATGTTGGTAGATGGTAAAATATTTGACAGCAGCGTAGAGCGTGGTGAGCCTGCAACTTTCCCATTGACCGGGGTTATAAAAGGTTGGACAGAAATTCTGCAACTAATGCCAAAAGGCAGCAAGTGGAAAGTGTATATCCCCAGTGAACTAGGTTATGGAGAACAGGGTGCTGGTGGCGTGATCCCACCAAATGCCCCGCTTATTTTTGAAATAGAATTGTTGGATATAAAAGCTGCTGCAAGAAAATAATGACAGATCCATCATATCCAATAGGTAAATATGAACCAAAGCCTTTCTCTGAAAAGCAGAAAAAAGAATGGTTACTGGTCATACAAACACTGCCGGCAAGGATAGAATATGCAGTGACTAACCTTGATGAGGCACAGTTGCAAACTCCATACAGGAAAGATGGCTGGACGGTTCATCAGTTGGTACATCACATAGCTGACAGCCATGCAAATGCTTATATCAGGTTTAAGCTGTGCCTTACTGAAGACAAGCCAGTGATTAAACCCTATGATCAGGATGCCTGGGCTGAGTTAGATGATACAAAGAACTTGCCCATCAATATTTCCCTGACTATGTTGCATGCTTTTCATTTGCGCCTGCATGAATTATTGAAAAACTTAGATGATGTTTCATGGGATAGAACAGTTGTTCATCCTGAACACAATAAAGAAATGAGCCTCTGGTATCTTTTGGGAATGTATGCCTGGCATGGCCTTCATCACGAAGCGCACATTAATGAACTGCGAAAGCAAAAAGGCTGGTAACACATGAAAATACTTTCTTCACAATACATAAGCAAACACAAATATTTTACCGCTAAGAAAGATACTTACCAAACAGAATCCGGTAAAATTGTAGATCCATATTACATTGTGGAGATGCCACCTAGTGCCTGTGCATTTGCTATAACAGAAGATAAAAAAGTTTTACTGGTGAGACAGTTCAGGTACCCGGTAGATAAAATGTTGCATGAATTACCTGGTGGTTTCATTGATGAAGGAGAAGCGGCTGACAAGGCTATAGCAAGAGAACTGCAGGAAGAAACGGGCTATCATTTTTCAGAAATTATTTCTATTGGGCACACTTTTGCCAATCCCGGTGTCTTGAACAATAAGACCTTTCTTTTCCTGGCCTTGAATGGTGAGAAAACAACTGAACAAAGCCTGGATGAGAATGAAGAGATAGAGATCATCTTAAAATCCCTGGGTGAAACTAAATCCATGTTGGAGAATAGTGAGATAGAGCAAAGTATGCATGCATTATGTATGTATCGTGCTTTTGAATATATCAATGCACATTTGCCTGAGTATCATTTATCGTAAGGCAATTCTGAGATAAGGAAAAAACTTCCACAGGCAATAACAACATCCTTTAAGCCAGCACCAACTATCGCTGCTTTGAGCGCCTCTGCGGGTTGCTCAAACATATGGCCATTTAGCCCTGCTGCCAAAGCATTTTCATACAAAATTTCTTTTTTCATTGCACGTGGAATATGTGCATTGGTAAAATAATAATCTGCATCCCTGGGGAATAATGGTAATACTTTTTGTACGTCTTTGTCTGCAGCAAAACCCAAAACAAAATGATAATGTCTTTGTGGGTATTGTTCTTCCAGTTGCAGCATGACCTGTTTAATTCCATCTTCATTATGCGAGACATCATAGATCACTACAGGCGAGTCTTGTAGCTTTTCCCATCGCCCCATGAGGCCATTTATTTCCTGTACGTGTGCAAGTGCATACCTAACGGATTGGTGCGGAATTTCCATGCCAAGATCGCAGAGCACATCTATTGCAGATAAACAAGTACATATGTTTTTTGCCTGGTACAGGCCTGTAAGGTCACTATCATATTGAAGCGTGATACTACCTTTATTTTTTACCACAGTTACGTGCAGGCAATCATCCAGCGAAGATCGTCTTACATGATATTCTTCCTGTGCAAAATGTATCGCTGCATCTTTTTCCTTTGCTTTTTCCTGGAAAAGCTCTTTTGTCTCAGGCAAATATTCGCCAATTACCACAGGAATATTTTCTTTGATGATACCCGCTTTTTCGCTGGCAATTGCTTGCAGCGTATTGCCAAGAATACTCATGTGATCGTAACCAATATTGGTAATGATGCTAAGTATGGGGGTGATGATATTTGTGCTGTCCAGTCTGCCGCCCATCCCACATTCTATTACGGCTATATCAACCTCCTTCAGGGCAAAATAGTCAAATGCCATGGCAACGGTTAGCTCAAAAAAAGAAGGTTTTATTTTTTCGCAGAGTTCTTTTGTTCTTTCTACAAATGAAATGATGAAAGCTTCATCAACCATTTC
>JBBQYS010000032.1:0-27696 GCA_038208485.1 Chitinophagales bacterium | reverse complement strand
CTTTGTAAGAAAAAACTTAAATTTAGATAACAATCAATTATTGGAGTTATTCCAAATTTATGATGAATCTTATTATTATGGAAAAAGCTTTGGTAAGGCTCATCTTTACAAAGTCCCAAGTAATAAAGATTGTAAGATTATGTTGAAAGACATAGAAATAAAAGTCCCCCAATCTCAACTAAATGTGTATTTTACTTTTGAAATTTCAAATAGCAATGGTTCAAACCTCATAGTTTTCCGGGTTGAGTGCAGATATTCTCATGGACAATTGAAAGGGATTCCTGAAGCCAAATTATATTATACTGACAAGACTAACCATTTACAAGATCTTTACAAGATCATCACATAAAAGATATGAAAAATAACAAAGCAAGAGTCGGAACCGAGTCAAGTGCATTCGGAACAAGTGGGAGAATCAATCATGATAGCTCTAAGTTTTATAACTCAAAGTTATACACAGCACTTCAGGAAAGTAATGAGCTTCAGAAAGAGGAAGTTGTGTTACCTGTAAAACTTAAAAATAAATTGCTACTTGGTTCAGCAGAGAATATGAAAGAATTGCCAGATAATTCAATTCATTTAATGATTACCTCTCCTCCATATAATGTTTCCAAAGAATATGATGATGATTTGACATTGGATCAGTATTTAAAATTACTAGAAAATTCGTTTAGAGAAGTTTATAGAGTCCTAGTAAATGGAGGTCGAGCATGTATAAATGTAGCTAATCTCGGGCGCAAACCCTATATCCCAATTTCAGATTATATTTCTAAAATCATGAACGAAATCGGATTTAAGATGAGAGGAGAAATAATTTGGAATAAAGCCGCAAGCGCAAGCCCCTCAACCGCTTGGGGTAGTTGGCAAAGTGCAGCAAATCCTACATTAAGAGATGTTCATGAGTATATATTGATATTTTCTAAGGGTGAGTATAAAAGGGAAAAAGGAAATAAAGAAAATAGCATTACAAAGGAACAATTTATTGAATGGACAAAGTCAATTTGGACAATGAATGCAGAAAGTGCCAGACGCATTGGCCATCCAGCGCCTTTCCCAGAAGAGCTTCCGTTTCGATTGATTCAATTATACTCTTTTAAAGACGACATAATTCTTGATCCATTCATGGGTAGTGGAACTACAGCACTTTCAGCAGTAAAGTCAGGTCGAAGATTTGTTGGTTATGAGGTGAGTAAAGAGTATGTTTCCCTTTCTGAAAAAAGATTACGGAACTACGTTTCACAAAGTAAGTTGTTGTTTACAGAATCAAAATAAATACATGTCTCTATCAGATAAAAAATTCGGTAGTCTCCAAATAGGAAACGCACTATTTGAAGGAATATAATTCCTATGTATAGATTTTGTTTTTTAAGCTATAAATGCATTGAAGAAACTACCTCTCTTATTCAATTAGTCAAAATTAGCCAGACTGCTTAATCTGGTGAGAAAGTAAATATTGTCCGGATAATTAATTAAATCATCCAAGGTGAAAAAAGATAGAATCAAGGTTCTAAACTATACTAAAAGGCATAAACCTATTTTCCCCATCAAGTAATATTCGAAACTATTTCCCCTTTTATTTTGGTTAATTTTGTAGCCGATGAAGCAATTATTTACGCTCAATAAATATTTCTGGAAATATAGATGGCGTTTTACCGGAGGTATTCTTTTCGTGATCCTGGCGAATTATTTCAGGATACTTGCACCACAGATCACAGGATTTATTGTCAATACTGTAGTTCATAGTATCGGACAGGATGAAGCTTCAGCTACCCGTCACGGCATAGCTGACTACGATATACTGGGACGAGCGATTATTCAGAAATTCATGTTGCTGCCTTTTGGTGAAAAGATTTTTTATACAGGAATAATCCTGATCAGTATAGCGATACTTAGTGGATTTTTTCTTTTCCTGATGCGGCAAACGATCATTGTCATGAGCCGCCACATTGAGTTTGATCAAAAGAATGAGATCTTTGCCCACTACCAGGAACTCGACCTTAACTTTTATAAATCACACAAGACCGGCGACCTGATGAACCGCATATCTGAAGATGTGAGCAAGGTGAGGATGTATACAGGACCGGCGGTGATGTATTTTATTAACCTTGCTGCCATTATTTCGTTCACTATTTTCTTTATGCTACGCAGCGATGTAAAACTTACTATTGTTTCACTCTGTCCGCTGCCCATACTGGCTATCACTATCTACTTTGTCAATACAATTATCAACAAGAAAAGCGAAAAGATACAGGCACTCTTAAGCGATCTGACAACAAATGCCCAGGAATCCTATTCAGGTATCAGGGTCATAAAATCTTTTGTACAGGAGAACAATATGTTTCGGTTTTTCAATGATAACAGTGAGGCTTACCGCAGCAGTGCGCTGAGCCTGGCAAAAACAGAAGCTATTTATTTTCCAAGCATGGCCCTCCTTATCGGATTGAGTACACTCATCACTATCATGGTTGGAGGGCTTGATGTAGCTAATGGGGTAGAAGGTGCTTCAGTAGGAAAAATTGCTGAATTTGTGTTGTATATACAAATGCTCACGTTCCCTGTTAGTGCCATTGGCTGGACGGCAAGTATTACCCAAAGAGCCATTACTTCCCAACGCAGGATTAATGAGTTTTTATTGCAGCAACCTGCTATTCAAAACCAGCCGGATGCAGTACCTGTAGCAGTAAAAGGAAACATTAGTTTCAGTCATGTAAACTTCACTTATCCTGATACCGGGATAAAGGCTTTAAAAGATTTCACTTTCGAAATTAAACAGGGAGAGAAGATAGCCGTAATTGGCAGAACCGGGTCCGGAAAATCTACACTAGCCCAGCTTTTGCTCAGGTTTTATGACATACAAACGGGTTCAATACAGCTTGAAGGAGTAGAGCTAAAACAGATAGAATTAAATTCGCTACGTTCACAAATCAGTTATGTGCCACAGGATGTATTCCTGTTTAGCGATAGTGTAAAAAACAATATCAGGTTCGGGAACGAAAATGCCAACCAGCTTGATGTAGAACAGGCAGCAAAACAAGCTAACATATATAAAGAGATCCTCGCTTTTGATGAAGGGTTTGAAACGCTGGTAGGAGAGCGTGGTGTAACTTTAAGTGGTGGTCAAAAGCAAAGAATATCCATAGCACGTGCATTGATTAAAGACCCGGGCCTGATCATTTTTGATGATTGCCTAAGCGCAGTAGATGCCCATACCGAGAAGGAGATTATAGAAAGCCTCTATAATTACCTAAAGAACAAAACTGCCATCATTATTACCCATAGGATATTCTCCCTGTTTCATTTTGATAAGATAATAGTGTTAGATGATGGTGCCATTGCAGAAACAGGCACACATGTGGAACTATTAAGAAAGAAAGGCATTTATGCAGCTATGTATGCCAAGCAGCAAAAGACCGAAGCCATACACGAATAATACTCAGGCATTTAGAGTTTATTGCAATTTGAAAAACAATTTTATATTTGTAACTTACAAGCTAGACATTAAACCTTTAACCATAAAACAATTCAAGTGGCTTACGAGAACAATGACAAGAAGATAGAAAGTGTATACAGTAACAGGGTAAAGGCAGGAAAGCGCCGTACTTATTTTTTTGATGTAAGAGAAACACGTGGAAATGATTATTTTCTTACAATAACCGAAAGCCGCAAACGCTTTGATAGCGATGGTTACGACAGGCATAAGATCTTCGTTTATAAAGAAGATTTTAATAAATTCCTTGCAGGATTGACTGAATCCATAAATCATGTAAAAACCGAGTTGATGCCTGATTTTGATTTTGATTCTTTCAATCATGATTCTAATTGGGAAGAAGACAATCAGAATAGTAACAGCAGCAATATAACAGAGAGCAACAGTAATACCAATGAACATGGTAGTGGGCTGGCAAATGTGTTACAGAGTGGAAAGGATGTAATGCCACCACCAATAGTAGAGCCGGTTCTGGGTGATAACCCTAATATAGAACCAGCAGAAAAACTGGAAGAGGACAAAACTACAGACAGCAGTAATACCGATACTGATTTTGACCATAAAAACATAGAAGGAGAAAAATGGTAAAATGAAGTTTTTCTGAATAATATTTAAAAGATGCCGGGTTTCTGGCATCTTTTTGTTTGTATACTATGCTGTATTAAAAAAAGATTATGAACCTTATATTTTCCATCCTTAGTTCTTTATTTATACTTGCATGTAATCCTGGTAAAAAAATGGACAGCATTAAAAAAGAAAATGCGGCTGTCATAAATAATGATACTAAAATGACGGTGATTGAAATACAGAACCAGCCCTTGCCTCAAGCCTTTTTTACAGTATCAAGTCCGGGAAAAATTATGGTTGATGAAAACGGTAATGCTGTAGGACAATGGTTTGTAAATCATTTCATATATCTACAGGTAAAAGGAAATTCTAAACCTGAGGTTACATCTTTAACTTACAATGGAGTTCCTTATAGTGTTCAGATCAATAAAGAAATGACAGATAAAATTTCAGTAGGAAATAATTTCAATAACAATGAGGTAATTACACTTAGTGCAACACCAGGCTACAGCATCTGGAAAATAAGCGGCCTGGTCAAAGATGAAGCGAAACAATTAAAGTCTGCAGCCGATAAAATTATCCTCAAAGGCAGTAACGGCAAACAAAATTTTGATTACACCATGAATGGAGAAACCCAAATTCAGACTGAAATGATGTACTAATTCCTCATTTTCTTGTATGCATTGATCAACCCATTTGTAGATGCATCATGACTATCAATTTCCGCTTCACCTGCCAGTTCCGGAAGTACTTTTTTTGCCAGAACTTTTCCTAACTCCACTCCAAACTGATCGAAAGAATAGATATTCCAGATGACCCCTTGTACAAATATCTTATGTTCATATAAGGCTATTAATTGGCCAAGCGTATAAGGTGTAAGTTTTTTGATAAGGAATGAATTTGTCGGGCGATTTCCATCAAATTCACGGTATGGGTTTTCATTATCCTGCCCATTCATCAGTGCTTCTGTTTGTGCAAAAAAATTGCTCAACAAAATAGCGTGATGTTCCCCGATAGGGTTGTGGCTTATGGCAGGTGCAATAAAATCACAAGGAATAATCTGAGTTCCCTGGTGTATCAGCTGATAAAAAGCATGTTGTCCATTAGTTCCTGGTTCTCCCCAAATTACAGGTCCGGTAGCATATGTTACTTCTTCCCCGTTTCTATCTATATGCTTTCCGTTACTCTCCATATTTCCCTGCTGAAAATAAGCTGCAAACCTGTGCAGGTATTGATCATAAGGGAGAATTGCTTCGGTTTTTGTTTGAAAGAAATTTGTATACCAAATTCCTATTACAGCCATTATCACAGGAATATTTTCTTCAAAGGCTGAATTCCTAAAATGTTTATCACTAGCATGGGCACCTTTGAGCAACTGCTCAAAATTTTCGTATCCGACATTTAATGCAATACTCAGTCCAATAGCACTCCAAAGGCTATACCTGCCGCCAACCCAATCCCAGAAAACAAACATATTTTCTTTGTCTATGCCGAATGCCGTTACATCTTTTTCGTTTGTGCTCAGGGCCACAAAATGTTTAGCAATATGTTTCTCTTCTTCTGCCTCCTGTAAAAACCATTCCCTGGCAGTATTTGCATTGGTCATGGTTTCCTGTGTTGTAAATGTTTTACTGGCTATAAGGAACAGAGTCTCTTCCTGACTGAGGCCTTTTAGCGTTTCTGCTATATCAGTCCCATCTACATTACTAACAAAAAAACTTTGAATTCCTTCTATCTTATAATGCTTTAAAGCCTCAGTAACCATTACCGGCCCCAGGTCACTTCCTCCAATACCAATATTTACTATGTTTTTTATTTTTTTTCCGGTATATCCCTTCCATTTTCCGGAATGTATATCATCAGAAAATTGCTTCATGTGCGCAAGCACTTGTTCAATTTCAGGCATCACATCTTCGCCTTCAAACAATACAGGTTTCCCGCTAAAATTTCTTAATGCTGTGTGAAGCACTGCACGGTCTTCCGTTTTATTAATCTTCCCCCCGGTAAACATGGCTTCAATAGCGAGTTTTAAATCACACTCAGCGGCCAGTTCCAGCAAGAGTTCCTTTGTATTATCTGTGATGATATTTTTACTATAGTCAAATAAAATATCTTCAAAAAGTATTGAATAGTTCATGAACCTTTCAGAATCATTGAAGAAAAGGTCTTTCATTTTCACATTTTCAAATAATGGAATATGCTTTTCTAGAGATTGCCAGGCAGCTGTTGTTGTCGGATTTATTGTTGGAAACATTTGTTTGCTTTTTTTTTGCGTAGGGAAAACCTACAGAGATTCAATAATTTTTTCCAGGTCTGCAACCATTTTTTCGCTTACATCCAGGTGAAATACAAACCTGATGTAACTGTCATTTATTGCAAAGCATTTCACCTCATACTTTTCAAGCTCGGCTACCAATGAAGCGGCAGTATACCTGCCTTTTGCTTCAAAAATTATAATATTGGTATCTACCGGTAGCATATGTCCTGTAAAATCCTTTTCAAGTAAAGCCTGGGAAATTCTTTTCGCATGTTGATGATCTTCATCAAGCCTGTCTATATTGTTTTCCAGTGCATAAATTCCTGCAGCTGCTATATATCCTGCCTGCCTCATGCCTCCACCAAAAACTTTTCTCAGCCTTCGGGCTTTTTCTATTGCTGGAAAACTACCTATCAACAGGCTTCCCACAGGTGCGCCCAATCCTTTGCTGAGGCAAAGGGAGATAGTGTCAAATATGTCACCCATTTGTCGGGCATTTTGTCCACTGGCAACAAGTGCATTCATTAATCTTGCTCCATCCAGGTGAAGCTTGAGCTCATTATCTCTGCAGACAGATTTAATTTTTTCCAATTCTTCAAGCTCATAATAGCTACCACCACCACGATTACAGGAATTTTCTAACGAAACTAAAGTTGTAGCTGGTTTATGTATATCATTAGAATTGATGCAGTTACTAATTTGTTCAGCTTTTAATCTTCCCCGATCGCCCACTATTGTTCTTACCTGGCAGCCACTGTTAAATGCTATGCCTCCACCTTCATAAATATACACATGGCTTTCAGCCTCGCAGATTACTTCATTTCCGGGTTGGGTATGCAGCTTGATAGCTATTTGGTTTGTCATAGTACCAGAAGGGCAAAAGACAGCCGCCTCCATACCAAACATTTCTGCAGCCATCTTCTCCAATCTATTTACAGTGGGGTCTTCAGAAAAAACGTCATCACCCACCGCAGCATTATTCATGGCTGCCAGCATAGATGGACTAGGTTTGGTTACGGTATCTGATCTCAGATCTATCATAAAAGATGGCGCTAAATTTGAAGTTATTCTTATAATGGTGATAAATTTAGCATTACGTTGATAACTATTTGCTAATCTATATCGTTTATAAAAAGTGCATAATGTAGGTTTGCAATAATAATTAATGAATTACAGATAAAAAAAATTAACTTTGCACACAATTTTATTTGAAATCCAACCTTTTAAAGCTACATTCCGCAGCACGGTTTCACAAATAAACCGCTCTTAGGGAATTTATCCAGGAAATTAAACCAATATAATGAGGCAATTAAAAATAGCTACACAGATTACCAACAGAGATTCACAGGCTGTTGAGAAATACTTACAGGAAATTTCGAAAATATCAATGATCACCCCGGAGGAAGAAACAACACTTGCTCAGAAAATAAAAATGGGTGATCAGATCGCATTGGATAAACTGGTACAAGCCAATCTTCGTTTCGTGGTTTCTGTTGCAAAACAATACCAACACCAGGGTCTTTCATTGAGTGACCTAATAAATGAAGGAAATCTCGGATTGATAAAAGCAGCGCAAAGATTTGATGAAACCAAAGGTTTTAAATTTATCTCTTATGCTGTTTGGTGGATCCGTCAGTCTATTTTGCAGGCTTTGGCCGAGCAGGGTAGGTTAGTACGTCTTCCACAAAATAAAATCGGCACTTATAATAAAGCAAACAAAGCCTACATGGCTTTTGAGCAGGAACACGAACGTGAGCCAAGCACTGAAGAACTGGCAGAGCTGCTTGAAATGAGCGAAACTGAAATCAACAATATTTTCCAAAGTAATACACGTCATACTTCTCTTGATGCTCCGGTACACGAAGCCGAGGACGTAGCTATGGGAGATTTGCTGAAAGGTGGAAGTGAGACTGATGAAGATGTCATGCACGATTCATTAAAAAATGAAATTCGTCGTGTACTAAAATCCCTCAGCCCAAGAGAAGCCGAAATTGTAAATGCATATTTTGGCCTGGATGGAGAAAATGGTGTAACTATTGAGCAAATAGGTCAGAAATATGATCTTACTAAAGAACGTATCCGCCAGATAAAAGAAAGAGCTATCAAACGTTTGCAGAAAGCAAGGTATAGTGGCGCATTAAAAGCTTATTTAGGTTAATCAAAACTTTTAAAAAATATTATCCCCTTGCAGCTTTGTGAGGGGATTTTTTTATTAGCAAAACATAAAGAAGTTTCAATTGTTAAGTAGGATATTGTATACAGAAAATTTGAAAATGATTCAACTAAGAGCGATCCCATTGTTTATTGTAGTGCTGTTCTTCATTTCCTGTGAGAAAAATATAGACCTGGATATAAACCAGGTAGAACCAGTTTTGGTAGTGGATGGTAAAATTGAATCCGATCAACCTCCGTTTATTATTTTAACCAATAGCTTATCTTACTTTAAAACCCTGGGAGCAGATGTAATAGGAAATGCTTTTGTAAGAAATGCAGAAGTTTTTGTGAGTAATGGTATTCAAACGCACAAATTAAAGGAATATTCGCTGCAACTTATACCGGGCTTTACAAGCTATTTTTACAGCAACGATCCAGCAAATCCTGCAACTGCTTTTACCGGAAGATTAAATACCAGCTATTCGCTTACTATCAGGTCAGCAGGGAAAGAGTATACTTCTACTACCACAATACCCGGCCTTAATGCCACACTGGATTCTGTTTGGGTAAAACCTGCTCCTCAAAACCCGGATTCATTAAACAGGATATTGTTCTTAAGGATTACTGACCCACCGGGTAAAGGGAATTATGTTCGGTATTTTACCAAAAAGAACGGCGGTGAATTTCTTCCCGGAGAAAATTCTGTTTTTGATGATCAGATCATTGATGGAACCACCTTCGACGTTCAACTGGCACCGGGTATAAACAGGAATAATCCACCAAAATCGGATAGTAACTTTTTTCGTAGAGGAGATACTATCACCCTTAAATTTTGTGACATTGATAGAAATACATTTAATTTTTGGAATACCTGGGAGTTCTCTTATCAAAGTATAGGTAATCCTTTTGCGCAGCCGAACGTTGTGATTGGCAATATCAGCAATGGAGCCTTAGGTGCATTTTCCGGATATGCCCCGAGGTTTCGCACCATTGTGGCACAATAAAAAAGAACAGTTAATTTCGCACAAATCTTAGAAGAAAAATTATGCAGGAAGCGCAAATAGAAAAAACGAAATGCCTGATTATCGGTTCAGGCCCGGCAGGATATACAGCAGCAATTTATGCAGCAAGGGCAAACATGCATCCTGTAATGTACCAGGGGATTCAGCCTGGTGGACAGTTGACTATAACAACAGACGTGGAGAACTTCCCCGGCTATCCTGATGGGGTACAAGGTCCGGATATGATGATAGACCTGGAAAAGCAGGCTTCACGTATGGGAACAGATATCCGTTATGGGATGGCTACGAAAGTAGATTTTAGCAAACACCCGCTAAGGGTAGAAGTAGATGAAGAAAAATGGATAGAAGCAGACTCTGTGATCATCAGCACTGGTGCCAGTGCAAAGTGGCTTGGTATTCCAAGTGAAGAAAGACTGAATGGACATGGTGTAAGTGCCTGTGCGGTATGTGATGGTTTTTTCTTTAAAGGAAAAGAGGTAGCTATTGTAGGTGCCGGAGATACTGCCGCTGAAGAAGCACTTTATTTATCAAAATTGTGTACCGTTGTTCATATGATCGTTCGCAGGAATGAAATGCGTGCCAGTGCTATTATGCAGGACAGGGTGGTGAAAACACCGAATATAAAAATATATTGGAACAGCGAAACAGATGAGATACTTGGAGAAAAGAAAGTAGAAGGGGTAAGGATCTATAATAACCAGACCAAAGAAAAAACAGAAATTCCTGTAAGTGCATTTTTTGTGGCTATAGGGCATCAGCCCAACAGTGGCATATTTAAAGATGCACTGCACCTGGAT
The DNA here is from genome assembly GCA_038208485.1 of Chitinophagales bacterium. GTDB lineage: Bacteria > Bacteroidota > Bacteroidia > Chitinophagales > Chitinophagaceae > Ferruginibacter. The sequence goes on along the minus strand of JBBQYS010000032.1, from coordinate 17,412 downwards.
GAAGCAGGTTATATTAAAACCATACCCGGCACCACAAAAACAAATATTGCCGGGGTATTTGCTTCCGGAGATGTGCAGGATAAAATTTACCGACAGGCTGTAACAGCTGCTGGTAGTGGCTGTATGGCTGCCCTTGATGCAGAGCGTTACCTTGGGGAAGAAGGGTTTCATTAATCAAACACAACTATGTTCTCTATTCATTTAAATGACCTGGAATTTTTTGCCCATCATGGGTGGCATAATGAAGAAGCGCTGGCCGGTGGCAATTACAGGGTTTCTGTGGGACTGGATTTTACATCCGAAAAAAAAATACAGGAACTTGAAGACACCATAAATTACGTGGAAGTTTACCAAACAATAAAAGATAAAGTAAACCAACCTGTTAGATTACTGGAAACTTTGGCTGAAGACATTTGTACCTCTATTTCAGCGCTTGATAAAAGGATCACCAGTATTAACATAAACATTACTAAACTCAATCCACCAATCACTAATTTTATTGGAAACGTGGGAGTCTCTCTCACCAAATTCTATATCACAACATGAAATTAGTTTTAGTATTATTTTTTGCATTTGCAGGAATAAATGGATTTACACAAGATGTAAATATCCTGATCAAGGATGCAAACAATGCTGAGCTAATCCCAAATGAAGGATTGGCACTGTACAAGTACAAAGAAATCCTAAAGAAGTACCCACAAAACATTATTGCACTCAGTAAAAGCAGCGAACTATGTTGCCGCATTGGTAGCAGGGAACAAAGTTCAAAATCTAAAGAAGCCTGGTATAGTGCAGCCGTACTATACGCCAGTAAAGCTTTGCTAATTAATCCCAAGAGTGATATTGCGAATGTTTCTATGGCGATGGCCCTGGGAAAATCTTCTATGAATAAAAGCGGAAAAGAAAAGATCAAAAATGCAAAGGAGATTAAAAAGCATATTGACATTGCTCTCGCTGATAATCCTTCTAACTATCTTGCCTGGCATATTCTGGGCAGATGGAATTTTGAGATCAGTACCATTTCTGCTGTAGAACGCACAGCTGCAAAGTTTTTTGTGGGAGGAATTCCACATGCATCTTTACCAGACGCCATTGCTCATTTTGAAAAGGCAAGAACTTTATCAAAATCATTTATCTTAAATAATGTGGAACTTGCCCGTGCGTACCATGAGAATGGCCAGGATGATAAAGCCATCAAAATTTTGAAAGAAGTTCAACAACTTCCTGTAAGTACAGAAGATGATCCTGCGTTAAAGAAAACAGCTCAGGGGCTCATAGAAAAATGGAAATAGATTAGATTTGATTTTTCCCAATTTTATCCAACCACAAAACGACAGAATAATGAAGATGAAATGTTTAGTTGCTATTGTAGCAATCATGTATTCATTTGCTGCAAACGCCCAGACGGAAAGCGGCAGCAATTATGATCCCCATGTTTTATTCAATCCTAATTTTTACACACAAGGAGAAACAATCACCAGGAGTAGTGATGGATCTCCAAACGTGGGCTATTGGCAAAACAAAGTAGACTATAATATCACTGCCTCTTTAGATGAAAAAACCAATAAGATCACGGGAAGTGAAGTGATCACTTACAAAAATCTGAGTCCTCATAAACTTGATTACCTCTGGCTTCTGTTAGACCAGAACCTATTTAGCAAAGACAGCAGGGGACAGGCAAGAATGCCGGTTGGGCAGCGCAGCAGATATGGTGATGCTAACAGCGATTTTGATGGTGGATTTAAACTTTCCCTTGTGGAAATAGTTGGGGATAATAAAAAAGCTAATTATGTAGTTACCGATACACGAATGCAGATCAGGCTTACAAATTCATTAAAACCAGGGGGAGAAATTAAAATTAAAATAGAGTACAGTTTCACTTTGCCCATGTATGGTGCTGATCGCACCGGAATACTACCTACTAAAAACGGAAACATTTACGCAGTGGCCCAGTGGTACCCCCGTATGTGTGTGTATGATGACGTACTTGGCTGGAATACCAATCCATACCTAGGTCCGAGTGAATTCTATTGTGAATATGGTGATATTACCTGTACACTTACTGCGCCTGCCAATCATATTCTTGTTGCTAGTGGAGAATTGCAAAATGCAAAAGAAGTATTATCTGCTACCGAATTATCAAGATGGAACCAGGCAAAGAAAAGTGACGCTACTGTGATGATACGTACGGCACAGGAAGCAGAAGCAGCAAGTAAAAATAATACGCCGGGGACAAAGACCTGGAAGTATGAAATTAAAAATACCCGTGATTTTGCCTGGGCCAGTTCCAAAGCTTTTATTTGGGATGGAGCAAAAATGAATTTGCCTGAAAATAAAGAAGGTCTTGCGCAAAGTGTATACCCGGTAGAAAGTGCCGGTAAAAATAAGTGGAGCCGGTCTACAGAATATACCAAAGCAAGCGTAGAAAATTACAGCAAAAGATGGTTTGCCTATCCATACCCCGTAGCAACAAATGTAGCCACCAACATAGGTGGAATGGAATATCCCGGAATTGTTTTTTGTGGATTCAATGCAGAAGGAGAAGGCCTTTTTGGTGTGACAGATCATGAGTTTGGACATACCTGGTTTCCTATGATAGTAGGTAGCAATGAAAGGAAATATGGCTGGATGGATGAAGGCTTCAATACTTTTATTAATACACTTGCTGCAAAAGATTTCAACAATGGAGAATATGACCGCAAAACAGATCACAGCAGGGCAAAATATATGTTTACCGAAGGCAGCGAAAGCATCATGAACACGCCTGATGCGATGCGTGAAAGAAATATAGGAAATGCACTTTATAGTAAGCCTGGGCTTGGGCTGGAGTTATTAAGGGATTATGTATTAGGTCCGGATCGCTTTGATTATGCTTTTAAAACGTATATCAGAGATTGGGCATACAAACACCCGACACCAACAGATTTTTTCCGCACTATGGACAATGCAGGTGGGGAAGACCTTAGCTGGTTTTGGAGAGGATGGTTTATTGAAAATTATAAACTGGATCAGGCAATTACAGAAGTAACTTTTGATAAAACGAGGCCTGAAAACGGATCAATTGTTACTCTTTTGAACAAAGAAAAAATGGCCATGCCGGTATTATTAAGCTGGCAAACCCAAAGTGGAAAAACAGGCAGTCAAATATTACCTGTAGAAATCTGGAATAATACTGCCAGCTTCAAGACAAAAATTGATAGCAAAGAGCCACTGAAATGGGTAAGGATAGATGCTGATAAAATGATGCCTGATATGAATATTGATAATAACAACTGGATAAGTCAATAAACTAATGTAGCAGGTATTTGAGAAAGAGATAAACGCAACAATTTGTGTTTATCTCTTTTTTTTAGTGACAGGAATAGATGATAATCCTGTTCTACTCAGCCTTGCTTTAAAAATCTATATTTTTGCTTTCATAAAAACTGAATTTTTGGAAAGAGCATTTAATCTATTACCCCCACACCAGGCATCAGCAGCCAGACTCATTATAGAAATAGATGAAGATCAGGTGAGTTTTCTTTTTTATAACGATGATGATTCTGCAACCGGTTTGCTCAAATTTTATTTTGACAAGAACAGCACACAGCAGGATATTGCTGACGCTATTAATAAGATCAGGGCTAAAGAAAGTGACTTGCAGCAGAGTTTTAAAAGCGTAGGTGTTTTCTATAATTTTGCTGAGGTCACTATCATACCCACAGCTTATGAAAATACCGGGGCCAATAAAAAATTATTGCAGTTGCAATTCAACAAAACACCTCTTTCAGAAATAGGTCATGAAGAAATAAGCCAACAGCAATTAAGTTGCATTTACAAAATTCCTACTTTGGTGCAGCAGGCTATCGTTCAGAATTTTCCTGCTTCTATACTCTGCCACAGCACTGCATGCCAGGCCAGGGATTATTCAGTAATAGATCAGACAAGAATTATTTTTTATAAGACAAAGTTTAAACTCTTCATTATTGATAACAACCAATTGAAATTAGCTCAGAGTTTTAGTTATAGTAACGAAGCTGATGTTTTATATCATTTATTGAACTGTTTTGAACTATTAGAAAAAGATCCTAAAAAAGCAGAAATTACTATCAGTGGAATGATTGAGAAAGACTCTAAAGTTTATGAGTCGATACACCAGTATTTTTATTCCATTGATTTTGCCGGAACAGGTGAGCAGATAACATTATCAGGTGGTTTGGCTGATTATCCTGTGCATTTTTTCTATCACCTTTTACAGTTTGCAAAATGCGTATAATCAGCGGAGAACATAAAGGCCGCCGCATTAATCCTCCGGCAAAAATGCCTTACACCAGGCCAACTACTGACATAGCAAAAGAGGGTCTTTTTAATATTTTGCAAAATAATATAGACATTGAAGGGGCTAAAACCCTTGATCTTTTTGGTGGCACAGGCAGTATTAGTTATGAGTTGGCGAGTAGAGGAGCAACAGAACTTACTATTGTAGAGAAAGACCAGAAAATGGCAGCTTTCATCAAAGAAACTGCAGAAAAATTACGGTTGGAGGATTTTCATTTGATCAGATCCGATGTATTCAAATTCATCAGCACCTGCCAGGAAAAATTCAATTTTATATTTGCCGGACCGCCATATGCATTGGTGGAAATAGATCAGTTGCCGCTGGATATTTTTACCTATGACCTTTTACTGCCGGGTGGTTGGTTTGTATTGGAACATACCCCAAGAAATGATTACAAAAATTTCGATCATTATGTGCAGGAAAGAAACTACGGCACTACTATTTTTTCCATTTTTGAAAAGGCATAAATCAGGAGAATGACTAAGGCAGAGATAAGGAAACATTTCAAAGAAAAAAGGAGATCGCTTACAGATAGCGAAATGGAAAAACGTGCAGACCTGATGCTGATCAGTTTCCAGCAAATGCACCTGGAGATACCCGATATAGTCATGGGTTATGCTGCGCTGGAATCTCATCGAGAATTTGATCCTCATTTTATTATAGATTATTGCAGGTTTAAAAATCCGGCAGTAGAAGTAGCTTATCCTGTGATTAATGAAGACATATATGGCCTCACTGCTGTATTGACTAAAATAGATACCGCATTTATAGAAAATAAATTTGGGATAGAAGAGCCTGTTTCCGGCAGTATCATCGAGCCAAAAAAAGTAGAAATGATCTTTGTCCCCTTACTTGCCTTTGATAAAAAAGGACATAGGGTAGGGTATGGAAAAGGGTATTATGATAAATTTTTGCATCATTGCCGTCCGGAGACAATCAAGATAGGGTTCAGTTTTTTTGATGAACCTGTGCAGATAGATGAAATTGGGATTCATGATATTGCTTTAAATTTCTGCGTAACGCCATACCAGACTTTCATTTTTTAAACTCAATTCTTTGCTCAGAAGTTTCAGATACTTGCTTTGGCCCATATCTTTTTTATATGGATTTATCATCAAATTGCGCAACTGGCTTTTTGATAAACAAATATTGAAATCTTCTTCATTTAATTTCCCCATCATTTGTGTGGGCAACCTGGCTACCGGCGGTACCGGAAAAACTCCTATGACCGAATTGCTTATTGGTATGCTCAGGGAAAAATACAAAGTAGCCACTATCAGCAGGGGGTACAAGAGAAAAACAAAAGGTTTTGCCATTGCTGATGAAACCTCTACTGCGTTGGATATAGGTGACGAACCGATGCAGCTTCACCTTAAATTTCCAGGTGCAACAATAGCTGTTGGTGAAGAAAGGCTCGTTGCTGTTCCACAGCTTTTACATGACCGGCCAGAAACAGATGTCATCATTCTCGACGATGCTTTTCAACACAGGAGCATCAATGCCGGATTGAATATTTTACTTACAGATTATAATAATCTTTACACCAGGGATTTTATGCTCCCTGCGGGAGACCTCAGGGATGTAAGGAGCAGCGCCTGCAGGGCACAAATAATAATTGTGACCAAATGCCCTTCAGATATTTCCGGGGAAGACAAAAAGAAAATAAGTAAAGAATTAAAACTGTCTGAAAACCAACAGGTATTTTTTACCGAAATAGCTTATGCACCGGCGCATCATCTGTTTGACCGCTTCCAAAAAACTGACATCACCGGAGCGCATAGCCTGCTGATCTGCGGAATAGCCAATCCTAAACCACTACAAGAATTTCTTACTGATCATACACCTGGTTTTGATATGATCCGTTTTGGAGACCACCATATATTTAAGATTGATGACCTGCACGACATCATCAAAAGTTTTAATAAACTTGAATTTCCCAATAAGATTATCCTTACCACAGAAAAAGATGCAGTGAGGCTGACCAAATACGAAACAGAACTCCGGGACTTGCCTATTTATGTTCTACCGATGGTTCATCGTTTTCTTTTCTCTGAAGCAGATAAATTTCATCACCTTATCGAGGAATTCATAAAAACATTTAACAATAAAATCGCCTGATTTTATGGATGAATGGTAAACAGTTTACCTTAAGCTCACCTACTTTTGCAGTTGATACCGTGGAAAATGCAAATAACTAAGATGAATTTAACTTTTAAAATTAATTTTTGTTTTAGTAGAGAAGGATTTAAACGAATTACTTCGTAATCGATCTACGATTACCAACCCTAATAATTTTAAAATGAAAAAAGCATAAGAAGAATCAAAAAATCAACTGGTGATTTTTTAAAAGATTTATATATGCTTATTAATAACAACAAATGAAATATTTTTTTACCCTCAGCTTTTTATTGGTAATGAGTGGTTTTGCCTTTGGCCAGGGAACTGTAAAACTAACCGGGCAGGTACAAAACGATGAAGGGAAAGCGTTATCAGAAGCAACAGTAATGTTGTTTCATGAAGGAGAAGCTGACACCTTAAAAACAATTACAAACGATAAAGGAATCTTTGTTTTCAAGGAAATTCCTTCAGCAAAGACGGGTATAATGGTTACCTATTCCGGGTTTAATGTGTTTGCGCAATATTATGATTACAGCCAGGCAAGCGGGGAACAATTCATCACTGATATACAATTGGTAAAGGGTACAAAGACACTTGAAGAAATAGTGGTAGTATCTAATAAAATAACCATAAAAGAAGATACAGTTAGCTACAGGATCGATAGCAGTATGTACCGAAAAAATGATAATGTAGAGGAATTATTGAAAAAATTGCCCGGAGTAGAAGTAGATAATAAAACAGGCGCTGTGACAGCACAGGGGCAGGCTGTAAATAAAGTAAGGGTAAATGGAAAGGATTTTTTTGGAGGTGACGTTTCTACAGCTACCAAAAACCTGAATGCTGATATGGTAGACAGGATCGACATTATTGATGATTATGGAGATCAGGCAGCATTTACAGGTATAAAAACCGGGGATGCCAGCAAGACACTGAACATCCAATTAAAAAAAGACAAAAACAAAGGATATTTTGGCAATGCTTCCCTTGGCGCCGGCACTGACGGGCGATATACAAATGCTGTAACCGTAAACCGCTTCAATAACGAAAGACAGATCAGCCTGATAGGAAACCTGAACAATACGAATGCAAGCACTTTCAATTTTGGGAACATGGGTGGAATGATGGGCGGAATGATGAGAAGCGCCGGTGGTGCTTTCGGAGGTTTTGGAAGTGGCGGATCCGGTATTGCAAAAACTCAATCAATAGGGTTAAACTACCGTGACCAATGGGGTCCAAAAGTTTCAGTATACGGTAGTTATAGCTTTACAGATAGGGGTGTTAATACACTTACCAATACCAACCAACAAAACCTTTTGGGGAACAGTACTATTACCAACACACAGGATAATAGGGACTTTACCATTACAGACAACCACCGGGCAAACCTGAATATTGAGTACAAGATTAATCCTGATAATTACCTGAAAGTTTCACCAACCTTTTCTTACCAGGAAACGAGAAGTAATTACCTCTCCAATTTTGCTTTTTTTTCTCAAAATAATAAACTGTTGAATAGTGGTCAAACTAAGGACTTAACGAATTCTACTGCACCAAATATCTCAGGAACTTTATTATACAACCACAGGTTTACCAAAAAGGGTAGGGTGATCTCGTTTAATGCAAATGCAGGAGCCAGTAGTAATGAGGGGGCTGACCTTTATACAAATACTGCAATATATTATGATACAACAGGTTTTTCCCGCGACTCATTGCTACGCAGGTTTATAGATCAGAATAATGAAAATCATAATTATGGTGCGTCAGTTTCTTACATAGAACCGCTAACCAAAAAGAAAAGCCTGGAATTTAATTATGGTTACAACAAGCAATACACTTCCATTGACCGGGAAAATAATAAACTCGATAGCCTGAATGAAAAATCATTACTGACTACAGGAAGTACCATATATGATAATACTTTTACCACCAACAAGGTGGGTGTAAATTTCAGGAATAATCAAAAGAAATATAACTATACCCTTGGATTAGCAGTACAACCAACTACGATTGAAGGAAATTCAAAAACGGCCAACATTAGTAACAAGCAAAGTATTGTCAACTTTTTTCCTGTAGCGAGGTTTGCTTATAATTTCAGCCGGAGTAAAAGTTTAAATTTCAGTTACAATGGAAGTTCTGCTCAGCCATCTTATAACCAGCTGCAGCCCATAGCTGATTCCAGCAACCTACAGAATATCATTGTAGGAAATCCAGACCTTAGGCCTGAATTTACGAACAGACTTAACCTTCGTTATAATAAATTCAATTTCATTCGTGGTGATGTATTGTTTGGTAGCCTTAGCCTCACACTTACCAATGATAAAATAGCGAGTAATGTGTTTGGTACTGGTTTTGGTTCTCAGCGTACAACTTATCAAAACACCAATGGATTCTATACCGCCACTGCTTTTTATGCTTACAGCCGGCCGTTCCAGAACAGAAAGTATGTATTTAACTATGGAGGTACTATCATTTACAATAACAACATTTCATTTATTGCCAATGAAAAAAACATAGGTAAAAACCTGGTATTAACCCAAAGGTTGAATACAATTATTACTTTCAAAAAATGGATGGAAACCGGTGGGGGAGTAACCTATACCTTCAACAATACAGAATATAGTTTACGCAAGCAATTTAATTCTTCTACAAATGCATTTGTACTTACGCATAACTCAAGGTTCTTTTTACCAAAAGACCTGACGCTGAATTATGATATCAATAAAACGATCAACAATGGTTTTGGACAGGGGATTAATACTAATCCCACAATCATTAATGCCAGCATTGAAAAATTAATTTCTAAAAAATACAATGCCTCTCTTAAACTAAATGCATTTGATCTGTTGAAGGAAAATACAAACATCAACAGAAGTGTTACAGGAAATTCCATCACAGATACCAGGACAAACAACTTGACCAGGTATTTTATGCTAAGTGCCGTATTTCGTTTCAGTAAGTTTACAGGTAATGCACCAAACCAAACAAGAATGGGAGGTGGTGGACCACCGCCTCCGGGACATTAATGATTTATTTAGCTACCGCTATTTTAATCTTACGTCCTTTTAATTTTTCTTCCTTAATATCCTGGAGCACATTATTTGCTTTGGATTTTCTGATGGCAGCAAAAGCCATAAAATCTTTTACTTCAATTAGTCCTACATCTTCTTTTTTCAAGTGGCCTTTTTGCATGAGGAAACCAGCAATATCGCCTTTACTGATCTTGTCTTTTTTTCCGGCATCTATGAAAAGAGTGCTCCAGCGTGGTTTCGCAGGAACTTCATTTTTTTCCGGAAGTGTAAAGCGAGTTGCAGTATCTGTTATGTAAGCTGGTATTTTTTCATCAGAACTGTATAGCACATACACGTTTCCTGTTTTGCCCATCCGGGCAGTGCGGCCATTCCTGTGTGTAAATGAAGCTTCTTCTAATGGAATATGGTAATGAACAATATTCCGGATATTTTCTATATCGAGTCCACGGCTGGCAAGGTCAGTCGTAACAAGCACTTCAGCTGTGCCATTCCTGAATTTTGTGAGGGCAACTTCTCTATCTCTTTGTTCCATGCCTCCATGATAGAATACATTTACAATGCCTTTATCTGAAAGGAATTCACTGGTGCGTTCTACCGCATCCCTGTGGTTACAAAAAACGATCGAAGTTGTTTCATTGGCAAAACACAGGAAATTAAATAGTGTTTCCAATTTGTCTTTATCGGGAGAGAGTATGGTATGCACCCTGAGTACATCTGGCTCTATGGAATTTTCATCCAGGAAATTCAATGTATTTGCATTGTCCATGTGCAGGTAGTCAGGGAACTGGTATTGTGCAGTGGCCGACGTCAGCATTTTATTTGGAAGATCAGCAGGGATGGTTTCCAGGATGAATTTCATTTCTTCTGCAAATCCGAGTTCCAGCATTTTATCATATTCATCTATCACCAGGAAATGCAATTTAGAAAGATCTACATTTTTTCTGCGGATATGATCTGCCATCCTGCCTGTGGTACCAATTATAATTGCAGGAGCTTCTACGAGACTGTTTTCTTCAATTTCTCTTTTGTGTCCACCATAGCAGGCCAGTATTTTAAACCCTGTCTGCATTTTGCGAAAAACTTCCTCTATCTGCAATGCAAGCTCCCGGCTTGGTGTTAATATCAGTGCCTGCGTGTATTTTTCATCTGGCTTCAGGGCCTGTATCATCGGTAGTAAAAACGCCAGGGTTTTCCCGGAACCTGTAGCCGAAAGTATGACCTGTTGAGGGTTTGATTTTATTTCTTCTAAAACTTTAAGCTGCATTTCATTCAGGGTTTTTATGCCCAACCTTTGCAGGTAAAAGTCAAATATTTCATTGTGTTCCATAGCGGCGAAGTTAGGCAATACCTGAGTCTTTAATAGATAAGTTGACTACATGAAGAATCATTTCTTACTATTTTCTATGAGTTATTATTTTCTTCATCTGCTTCTTCATCATTATAGATAAGTGAATTATCCTTATCACCCAGGCCGACAATTTTAATAATATTTACAACCGCATTATATAACATGATAGCAACTGTGATAAGTGCACCACTGAGTAAAGAAGAAATTGCCAACGTGACATAATAGATCGTGCTAAACCAATCATTGGGCACACTATCTGCTTCGGTTATTGGTAAATTAAAAAGTTGAAAACAGATCAAAGCAGTGACAAATACCGTAGTATCCATTTTAGCAATACGAAGCACCTGCTTATAATGTTCATCCTTTAACTTGGAATCGGATCCTGAGCTTACACTTAATAGTGTGAGTAATAAAGCAAGAATTGTGGCCGAAGCCAAAACGATCGTGTTAGATAATGTATTTATCCCTGGCAGGGAGCTTTTCAGTAATATTTTTGCTTCATAGCCACTCAGGTTACCCATAGTAAAAGCACCAAGACCAATAATTAAGGCAGCAATTGCTCCTCCAAATAATGCACGGCGATTGTAAGTGCTGAGTTTAAAATTCATAGTAATGATTTTATTTTAAAAGTTGAATTTGTTACATCAAGAATTAAGCTATTAAATTTTTATCAACCAATGAGATTGTTTAAATTGTTTGTATTAATCATTTAAATAATTAAGCCGACATGAATATCAGTTTAGCACAGGCAGAAAAAATGATAGCTGCCGCGAAAGAAAAAGCAACAGCAATTGACACCAAAATGAATATCGTAGTTGTAGACGGCGGGGCCAACGTGATAGCTTCTGTACGTATGGATGGCGCCTGGTTAGGCTCGTACGATATTGCTACAAAAAAAGCAAAAACTGCAAGGTTTTTTGATATGAATACCGGTGAGATCGGAAAACTTGCTCAACCAGGAGGATCATTGTATAACATCGAAATAAGTAATGGTGGATTGATTTCTTTTCCTGGCGGAATTCCTGTAAAAAATGCTGAGGGAACAGTTATTGGAGCTATAGGCGTTAGTGGTAGCGTAGTAGAAAATGATCATGCAGTTGCAGAAGCAGGTGCTGCAGCGTGTAAATAAAAAGAAATTTTATTTTACAATAATTTGTTCAATAACAGTTCTTCCGTACAAGCGAAAAACTTTTGTTGATATTTTTTTAATTGTGTTGCATAACAAGGATCCCTGAAATATTGAAATTAATTCCAGACAATAATGCTAACCATTGAAGTAATTTTCTGCGGATTATTTTAATTAATGGCTGGATGATTTTGTTTCAGATAAATTAAATGCATTATCATCCATTGTAGGAATTTCTTTGAACTGAATACTGACAGTATTGAAAATATATTATTTGCCTATAATTAATATTATGTTAAGTAGAATAAAAGCAAACTATCCTATTACTACTAATTTGATGCACAAACTAACGTTGATGCGAACCGTTGATTTACTAATCATCAAATCAATAAAAAACCCGGCATCGAGCCGGGTTTAAAATTTCCTGTGAATTGATTAATTCTGTCTAAGCCTTTTCTTCCTCATCATCCGACTCAGATTCTTCAGCATTGTCATCCTCCACAATTTCATCATCTTCCTCGTCTTCATCATCAGCATCTACATCATCTTCATCTACTTCCAATATTTCAGCTTCTTCCAAAGCCACCACATTTGGGTTCGGCTCTTTCGGAATTAAATTTCCCTCCTCATCAAATAATTCATCTTCTTCTTTTTCATCCAACTGAGTAATTGCTGCTATAGAATCGTTTTCATCTACCTTGATCAAACGGACACCTTGTGTAGCACGGCTTTGCTTGGTAATTTTATTTACACTCATCCTGATCGTTACACCGCTTTCGCAGGTGATCATCAGGTCTTCATTATCAGTAACGTCCAGTAAGCCAACCAATCCACCGGTTTTTGCCGTTACTTTTATTGTTTTCACACCTTTACCACCACGGTTTGTGATTCTGTAGTTTGGTTCACCGGTTTCAGGATCGTTAAGAGATGTTCGTTTACCATATCCTTTTTCACTTACCACCAAAATAGTGCGTTCCTTATCATCAACTCCTACAGCAACCATTCCTACAACCTCATCCTTTGTTGTATCTACAGTAATTCCTTTCACACCGATTCCTCCCCTGCCTGTAGCTTTCACCGCAGATTCATTAAAGCGAATTGCCCTTCCACTCTTCACTGCCATGATCATTTCACAATTACCACTTGTCATGCGTACAGCAATCAGTTCATCGCCTTCCCGGATTGTAATGGCATTAATTCCATTTGCCCTCGGGCGACTAAACCCACGGAGTTTGGTTTTATTAATGATACCATTTTTTGTACACAGAATAATATTGTGATTGTCTATGTATTCTTCATCATCAAAATTCTTGACATCAATGATAGCCCTTACTTTATCATCGGGTTCTATCTGTATCATATTCTGCAGCGCACGACCTTTGCTGGTACGATCACCTTCCGGTATCTGGTACACTTTCAGCCAAAAACATTTTCCTTTTTCTGTAAAGATCATCAGCGTATGGTGCGTACTTGCCACAAATAAATGTTCTATATAATCTTCATTTCTTGTACTACTACCTTTGGCTCCACGTCCGCCCCTCCGCTGTTGGCGGTAAGCAGATGCTGTTGTTCTTTTGATGTAACCCAGGTGAGAAATTGTTACTACCACATCTTCTTCTTCTATCAGGTCAAGCATGTTTATTTCATCATCTGCATATTCTATCTGGCTCTTTCTTTCATCGCCAAATTTGGCTTTCATCTCTTCCAGTTCATTGCGGATGATTTCAAAGCGCAGGTGCTCATTCGCAAGAATATCTTTCAACCTGGTGATCAAAGCCATTAATGCTTCGTACTCTTCCCTGATCTTATCTATCTCAAGGCCGGTAAGGGTTCTAAGTCTAAGTTCCAGTATAGCTTTGGCTTGTATTTCACTCAACTCAAACGCTGCGATCAATCCTTCTCTTGCTTCATCCGGTGTAGCACTTTCCCTGATGATCCTGATGGCAGTATCCAAAGCATCTTTGGTGCCTATCACTTTCATATAACCTTCCAGGATATGTGCTCTCTCTTCTGCTTTCCTTAATTCAAATTCTGTTCTGCGGCGAACCACTTCATGGCGAAAATTTACAAACTCAGAGATCAGGTCTCTAACGTTCAGAATCTTCGGACGTCCTTTTACCAGCGCCACATTATTGATACCATAAGAAGTCTGCAGGTCGCTGTATTTGTATAGTTGATTAATGATCACCTGTGCGATCACATCTTTACGCAGTTCAACAACGATACGTGTTCCTTCTTTGTTGTTACTTTCATTGTTTACGTTGGAAATTCCATCTACAACTTTATCATTAACCAGGTCACCAATTTTTTGGGTAAGTGTATCCCTGTTTACCTGGTATGGAACTTCTGTAATTATGATTTTTTCCCTGCCACGGCTATCTGCCTCTACTGTGGTTTTTCCACGAAGCACTACCCTGCCGCGGCCTGTAAGCAAAGCTTGTTTTACGCCATCGTATCCGTAAATGATACCACCGGTAGGAAAATCAGGAGCCTTTACTATTTTGATCAGTTCTTCAATATCTATCTCACGGTTATCTACATAAGCTATACAAGCATCTAATACCTCGGTACTATTATGAGGCATCATGTTAGTGGCCATACCTACGGCAATACCACTACTTCCATTTAGCAAAAGCTGTGGAAGTCTTGTTGGCATTACAGTTGGCTCTTTCAGGCTGTCATCAAAGTTCAGCTGAAAATCAACCGTTTCTTTTTCGATGTCCTCCATCATAGCCTCGGCAAACTTCTGCATCCTTACCTCAGTATATCGCATAGCAGCCGGTGGATCACCATCCTGGCTACCAAAATTACCCTGGCCATCCACCATCAGGTAACGCATATTCCAGTCCTGCGCCATACGCACCATGGTATCATAAATAGAAGCATCACCATGCGGGTGATACTTACCCATTACCTCACCTACGATACGGGCCGATTTTTTATAAGCTTTATTACTTGCATTTCCCAACTCATGCATACCGAACAACACCCTTCTGTGCACAGGTTTCAGGCCATCACGCACATCAGGAAGTGCTCTTCCTACGATCACGCTCATGCTGTAATCTATATAGAAGGTCTTCATCTGTTCCTCTATATTTACGGGTATTATCTGGCCCCTGTTGTCGGGCTTTTCTTCGTTGATTATTTCTTCGTTGTCCATATAAAAATTAAGTAGGCGAAAATACTGATTTTCAGCCTGTTTTCAAGTGGAAATTTGCCATTTTTCAGGCGAAGTTTTACACATAAATAATATGATTGTGCACAAGTGGTTTAGTGTGGTTTAGAAGTTAAGAGGGTTTAGTATTGCTTAGTATTGTTTAGTGTGGTTTAGTATTGTTTATAGTGGATAGAAGTTTAGAAGTTTAGAGGTTTAAAAGTTTAGAAGTTTAGAAGTTTAGATGTTTAGAAGGGTTTGGAGGGTTTAGAAGGGTTTGGAGGGTATAGAAGTATAGAGGTTTAGAAGGTTTAGGGAAGTTTCGGTTTTTAATTTTTACTTTTTACTTTTTACTCCCGCCTTGTTGGATCTTCGTTTTTAATTTTTCATCCATGAGAGTAAAGACCTAGACTGTAGACCTTTAGACTGAAGACAAATCATCATGCTGTGCTTTCCATGAACCATGAACTATGAACTATGATCTGTTTCCCATGAACTATGAACTATGAACCCCTGGAAAAGACGATAGACTGTAGACCTTTAGACTGAAGACAAATCATCATGCTATACTCTCCATGAACCATGAACCATGAACCGTTTCCCATGAACCATGATCCTTTTCCCATGAACCATAAACCATGATCCATGAACCATGTACCATGAACCTTTTTACTTTTTACTTTAATTGTCATTAATTGAAATAGAATTATATTCTGAGAAAAATTTTGCTGCTACTTTTAAACCTTTATCTTTCGGGCTGTTGAAATTAAATGACGAATGCTTGTGAAAACAATACTATTATTTGGGGCAGGAAAATCATCTGCCTGTTGTATAAAATACCTGGGAGAACATTCTTTAAATAAGGAATTTCATTTTATTGTTGCCGATGCTGATGTGGAGGTTGCCCGAATAAAGACAGCTGCTTTTCCTCAAATAGAAACACTGGGCATAGATATTACGGATGCAGAAGTAAGAATTGATTTGATCAAAAAAGCTGATGTAGTCATCTCTATGCTCCCACCCTCGTTGCATATATTAGTAGCAACAGATTGTGTACAAGCTTCGGTACACTTACTCACTGCTTCTTACCTTGATGATCATATGAAGGCGCTGGAGCCGGAGATCAAAACAAAAAATTTACTTTTCATTTGTGAGCTGGGTCTGGATCCGGGTATTGATCACATGAGTGCCATGTCTCTGATAGAACAAATCAGGAAAGATGGTGGAGAGATCACTTCCTTTAAAAGTCATTGTGGTGGATTGATAGCTCCTGAAAGTGATGATAATCCCTGGCATTATAAAATAAGCTGGAACCCCAGGAATGTTGTAAATGCAGGAAAGCAGGGAGCGATTTATTTACAGGATGGACAACTGGTTACTAAAGATTATGATCAGCTATTTGATGTAGACCAAAAGGTTTTGATACCAGGCGAACATGAACAAACATGGGGTTATTATGCCAACCGGGACAGCCTGAGCTACACAGCAACTTATGGATTGGAACATGCTTCCGATTTTATCCGCACCACCCTTCGTCATCCTGCTTTTATTACCGGTTGGGAGAAAATAGTAGAATTTGAGCTCACCAACGAAGACAAGATTTATGATAGCAATATCTTGTCAGTTCAACAGGTATTAAAACTTCATTTACAAAAAAATGAGAAAGCAGAATTATATAATGATGCAGTTCGGCAAAACGATCAACTTTCCAAGCAACTAAATTTTCTTCAATTACATATAGATGAAACTAAGCTCAACTACGGACTTTGCAGTATTTGTGATGTGTTGCAGTACGCAATGGAAAACAAACTTGCACTAAGGCCAGATGATAAAGACATGATCGTAATGATGCATGAGATTGTTTATAAAAAAGAGACACAACCACATCTCCTGAAAAGCGCATTAGTCGTAAAAGGTGAGGATAATATGTATACAGCTATGGCAAAAACGGTTGGTTTGCCCCTGGCCATTACAGCAGAACTGATCATACAGAATAAATTAGATTTAACAGGTTTGCACATACCTGCCAGCAAAGAAATCTATAGACCTGTTTTAAAAAAACTTGCATCCGAGGGAATTATTTTCAAAGAGTTTTCTTTATAATTCTCAAAGAATTCAATCTCCAATATTCATCAAATACAGGTTTCATAAAGTTATATGTATTATAATTCAGCTATAATCTCATGGAATTTATTCCCCACTCATCTCTAATATTTTATCCCATTCTTCAGGAGTTACGGGCTGTACAGAAAGCCTGCTGTTATTAATGAGCACCATATTCTTTAATGATTTTTCTCCCTTAATTTGCTGAAGTGTTAC
>JBBQYS010000031.1:0-28066 GCA_038208485.1 Chitinophagales bacterium | reverse complement strand
GGAAGAAGCGCAATTTTTTTGACTGTACCGGAACTTTGAATGTTGTGAGTGGAATTATTCCCTGGAATAAAAGATTCAGTCAAGAGTAAAATAATTACAAATAATAATTTGGATGTTGTAGTCATAGTTCCTGGAATTATAAAGATTGTATTTCTGCTATAATAATAATCCTTTCAAAAAGAAAAAAGCAACGCTGAAATATATGATGATACCGGTAACGTCTACAAGCGTAGCCACAAAAGGTGCAGAAGAAACTGCCGGATCGAATTTTAATTTTTTTAATAGTATTGGCAACATACTTCCCATCAGGCTTCCCCAGAGCACGATGCCCAACAGGGAGAAACAAATGGTTAAGGCGATAGGCAGCCAGTGTTCTCCATAATCAAAAATATGTAGTTGCTGCCAAAGAATGATACGCAGCAAACCAATACTACCCAGTATCATGCCCAGCAAAATTCCTGATTGTAATTCCCGGCGAACAACTTTCCACCAATCACCGATAGTAACTTCTCCCAGTGCCATTGCCTGTATGATGAGGGTAGATGCCTGTGAGCCGCTGTTGCCACCACTACTCATGATTAACGGAATGAACAATGCTAAAACTGTAGCTGCTTCTATCTCCGCCTGGAAAAACTGCATGGCTGTAGCCGTAAGCATTTCTCCAAAAAAAAGAATAATCAGCCAGCTGGCTCTTTTCTTCACCAGGCGAAAAATACCAATATCGAGATAGGGTTCATCCAAAGCTTCGGTACCACCTATTTTTTGGATGTCTTCAGTAAATTCTTCCTGGGCTACCCAGAGCACATCATCGATAGTTACAATGCCCAAAAGTATATTCCTATTGTCTACTACAGGTAAGGCCACACGGTTGTTCATCTTAAATATTTCACTGGCACCTTCCTGGTCGTCGGTTACAGTCAGTGCAATAAATCTATTGTCTATCAGGTCAGTTACCAATTCCTCAGGAGAAGCCAGGATTATCTCACGGATTCGAATATCATCCACCAGTTCTCCCCCCTGGTTGATCACATAAATAACGTCAATCATTTCAGTGTTTTTACCATAACGCCTGATGGTTTCCAGTACTTCTTTTACTGTGTTGTGTTCATACACATACACATAGTCGGGGTTCATGATCCGTCCTACACTGTTTTCCGGAAAACCCAACATTTGTAAAGTGATCTTTCTTTCTTCAGCACCCAACATTTTCACCATTTCCCGCACAGTGCCATTAGGTAATTCTTCCAGGAAATCTACAAGATCATCGGCTGGCAGTTCATTCAGGAGTTCGGCAGTTTTTACAGCAGGAAGATTTTTGATGATGCGTTTCTGCTCCGCCGGATCCAGAATTTTAAAAACACTCGCAGCACGATGAATAGAAAGATGAGACATGATCTGTGTTTCGTAATCCTCATTTTCATATACCAAAGCAGCTACGTCAGAGATATTTTGATCGTTTAGAAAATTGCGGATAATCAGTTTGTCCTCTGACGCAATGACTTCCTCAAACTGCTCTTGTATAGATATTTCTTCTGTTTCTAAAGACATCGGCTCCTATTTGTTATTTTCGTTTTGCGCTGAGCTGCAATTTAGTTTTTTTGCTGCGAACAAACTGATTGGAGTTTTTATATAAAGTCCGATTTTAATTATTTATCACCCGCGTGTTTTTATTATTGCGACAGCCAGGAAAATTTCTTAATATGCTTTATCATTCTTTATATATTGACAAGATTGCAGGAAAAGGAAGATCTGTTTTTACCTCAGAAATAATAACAGCAGATACTGTCATAGAGATAGCGCCTGTAATCGTAATGAATGGAGCCGATAGAAAACTTCTTGATAAAACACTTTTGCACGATTACATTTTTGAATGGGGTGCAGATAAATCTCAATGCGCAATGTCACTTGGATTAATTCCTATTTACAACCACAGCTATGCGAGCAATGCGGAATATTTCATGAATTTTGAAGAAGAAGAAATCATGGTAAAAACGGTTAGAAGCATTGCCGTCGGTGAAGAAATTACCATCAATTATAACGGAGATTGGAATGATGAAAAGCCTGTTTGGTTTGATGGGAAATAATTCTGAACTTTTTACGTTACCCGTTACTTTTTGCTCCTTTTGAAATTTCTCCTACAGGCCGTCGAAAATCTACTACAATAGATTCCGTATTTTTCAGCTAGTCCAACAGTGGCGCAGCTTTCGTGCGATCTTGTCAAAAAAATCTGAGCTCTTCTTCTCCTCCTTAAGTATCCTTTACTTGCCTGATTTTTTTTTGAAATTTTTTTAATTCCACACGAACAATATTTTTCTACTTATTCAGTTTTATAAAGTATCCCTGATGCATTTTTCATTTTTTAAAAAAAAGCAAAAGGAATATTTATAAAGAATAAAAAAAAGTTACATGTTCAAAACCACCAAAAAAGTAATATCAATTTTAGTAAGCGTATTTGTTCTTTCAATCGCTTTATTTTCTTGCCAAAATCACAATGAATATTATGAGAAAGAAGGCGAAGAGAAAGGCTATGACGGACCTGTAGAAATGATGGAACAGGTTTTTGATCAGACCCAGGATCCTTCACTTCATCGTATACCAACAGAGCGTATGATGACCGCCCGTGAAATAACCCGTTCGTTAGATATGTTTGGCAGACAAACTACTTCAGGATATGGAAACTGGGTAGAAAGAGGCCCCGACAGTGATGTTGCGGGTGTATCCGGTAATGCAAGAGGTTCTACCAAAACAGGCGGTGCCACTTCTGGCAGAATTAGGGCCGTGTTAGTAGATGCTGCTGATCCTAGTTTTAATACAGTTATTGTAGGAAGTGTTTCCGGAGGCTTATGGCGCTCAACAAATTTTACAAGTAGTAATTATACCTGGACTCCAGTTGATGAACAAATGAAAAATCTTGCCATCACATCTTTGGTGCAGGATCCTTCCAACTTATCTATAATATATTGTAGTACAGGCGAGGCTTATTATAATGCCGATGCTACAAAAGGAGAAGGTGTTTACAAAAGCACTGATGGTGGTCTTACATGGGCCATGCTTCCTTCTACTTCCGGTAGTGAGTTTAACTATACAACAAAGATGGTGTGCGACTACCTGGGAAATATTTATCTTGGAACCCGTTCAGGCCTTAAAAGAAGTACTGATAAAGGAATTACATGGACAACTATTACACCTGCAGGTATGTCTTCACGCATTGCAGATGTAGATATTAGTTCTACTACTGCACCGGGCCGTCTTTTCGTTACAGGTGGTATATTTACAACACAGTCTTTTATGTACTGTGATAATCCCGCTGCGGCTTCTCCAACATTTGTATCCCCGGCAACTCCTTTTCCTTCTTATAATATGCGTGCAGAAGTAGCATGCTCCGGAAATGTTTTGTATGCCTTACCTGTTAATAATTATTATGAAGTTCCTACTATTTATAAGTCTGTTGATGGAGGTGCTAATTGGGCTACTACTACTACAGCAACAACGTATAGCCTGACCAATGGACAGGGTTGGTATGACTTGACAGCAGTGATTAATCCTTCAAATTCAAATGAAGTTATAATTGGCGGATTAGACAACTGGAGATCAGTAAATGGCGGCGGTAGCTGGAGTCAAATAAGTTACTGGGCTACAGGTGGTGTAAATTACTGTCATGCGGATCAGCAAAATGCAGTTTGGTATGACAACGGAAACAAGCTAATCTCAACAAATGATGGTGGTATATTTTATTCTACTGATAAAGGTTCAGCGTATGTTTCCAGGAATGTAGGATTACGCATTAAGCAATTTTATTCAGTGGCTATGCATCCGACCGCCGGCACAAATTACTTTTTAGCTGGCGCACAGGATAACGGAACCCACCAGATTACATCAGCGGGCATTGGAGAATCAGTAGAGGTAACCGGGGGTGATGGGGGATTTGTTCATATTGATCAAAATCAACCTCAATACCAGATTACTTCTTATGTGTATAATCAATTTAGAAAAAACGCAACAAGTGGAACTAATACCTGGACTAATGCCAACCTCAGCAGTAGCACTGGTCGTTTTATAAATCCAACTGATTATGATGACAATTTTAATGTTGTATATAGCAGCAGTAGTGCTGGTACATACAGGCGTTGGACAAATCCTCAATCTACTACCACCCCTATTTCTGAAGAAGTTGTGTGTAGTGGTTTAGGAACAAATATGATCAGTGCAGTAACAATTTCACCATTTACCAGTAATCGTGTTTACATGGGAACTTCAGGCTCAGGACCTAGTAAGTTGATATACGTTAATAACGCCAAGCTTGCCGCCTCACCTGCTACGGGGATAGATATTACACCTCCGGGTATACCAACAGGTGGCTACATCAGTTGCATAAATTTTGGTAGTACTGAAAACAATATCATCACCACGCTGTCTAATTTTGGCGTTAATAATTTATATGTTTCTACTAATGGTGGAACTGCCTGGACACAAGTAGATGGTAATTTACCAGACATGCCGGTTTATTGGGTAATGTTTGATCCAACTAATGATCTAAAAGCTATTATAGCAACTGAGCTGGGCGTTTGGACTACTGATAACCTAAATGGCGCAAATACTGCATGGCTCCCTAGCCCGGGTTTCCCGCAAGTGAAATCTACTATGATGCAGTACAGATCAAGTGATGGCCTTTTAGCTGTTTCAACTTATGGCAGAGGTTTATGGACTCAATCAGCAAATACAGTTTTACCTATTTCTAAATTTGAAATGTCTGCAGCCTGGGTAGGAAATGGGGCTCGTGTGAAATGGAGTTTAGAAGCCACCGATCCGGGTACTGGCAAGTTTGTATTGCAGTCTTCTGTAACCGGTAACGATTTCGCAGATGTTGTACAAATGAATAGAAGCCATGCGATAGATTACCAATATGATATCACCAATATTAGTTCTGTAAATATATTTTTCAGAATAAAGTTTACTGAAATTGATGGAAAAGTTACTTACACTAATGTTGAAAAACTAAGTAACAACAAAAATGCAAAAAAGGAAATGAGTATTGTGAATATTTATCCTAACCCGGTGAAAAGTTCCTTTACAGTTAACTATTATGCACCAGTAAGGGGTGTAGCTACCTATACTATTATGGATGTGAATGGACGTGTCGTACTAAGCGGAAGAAATTTAGCAGCCTACCAGGGTAATATCACTTTCGTAGAAAATGTAAATACTTTACCTGCAGGAACATATATTCTTTCTATTAAATTGAACGATGAAACTTCGAAACAGAAATTTGTCAAGCTATAAGAATAATCTCATCTAATATTTTAAACCGGCTTTCATTTCTGAAGCCGGTTTTTTTTTGAAAACCTTCCTGGCAATTTATAGTATAAATGTAGTTTCCTTGCATCAGCATAGAATATTAAAAAATGCAGAACAGGTTTTTTTCAAGAAATAATTCGCCTACAAAAAAAAGCCGCACATTTCTGTACGGCTTTTTAGTATAATTATTTGTTTACACTTCTTTCGCTATTTGCTTCGCTGTTTCTCCTGCTTCAAATTCTCTGCGAATTATATTTAATGCAGCACCGGCTTTAAACCATTCTATCTGTGGTTTATTATAAGTATGGTTTGCAAATATTTCATCCTGTGTTCCATCAGAATGATGTAATACTAACCTTACTTTTTTACCCGGAGCAAAAGTGGTCATGCGGGTGATATCAATCGTATCATCTTCCCGGATCTTTTTGTAGTCATCTTTATCTGCAAAAGTTAGCGCCAACATACCTTGTTTTTTCAGGTTCGTTTCGTGAATACGGGCAAATGATTTAACCAAAACCGCGATCACACCGAGGTGACGTGGCTCCATAGCCGCATGTTCACGGCTGCTTCCCTCACCATAGTTTTCATCTCCCACTACAATGGTTTGTATCCCTGCTGCTTTATAAGCCCTTTGTGTAACAGGAACAGGACCGTATTCACCCGTGATCTGGTTCTTTACGTTGTCAGTTTTTTCATTGAAAGCATTTACAGCGCCAATGAGCATATTGTTACTAATGTTATCCAGGTGTCCACGGAATTTCAGCCATGGGCCAGCCATAGAAATATGGTCAGTAGTACATTTTCCTTTTGCCTTGATCAATAGTTTCAGTCCACAAAGATTTTCTCCGTCCCAGGCCGGGAATGGTTCCAGGATTTGTAGTCTTTTACTATCAGGTGATACCAATACTTCTACATGGCTTCCATCTTCTGCCGGTTTCTGAAAACCAGGATCCTCTACTGCAAAACCCCTTGGCGGAAGTTCAAATCCAGTTGGTGGATCTAACCTTACCTGCTCTCCTTTATCATTGGTAAGCGTATCTGTAAGTGGGTTGAAATTTAAAGATCCGGCAATAGCCATTGCAGTTACGATCTCAGGACTACCTACAAAAGCAAAAGTATTTGGGTTGCCATCTGCACGCTTCGCAAAGTTCCTGTTGAAGCTGTGAACGATGGTATTTCTTGGCCTGTCTTCTGCACCAACCCTGGCCCACATACCTATACAAGGCCCGCAGGCATTGGCAAAAACAGTTGCGCCTATATCATTAAATTTATCCAGGAAACCATCTCTTTCTATGGTAAATCTTACTTGCTCGCTACCCGGTGTAATGGTAAATTCTGAAGCAAGCTTCAGCCCTTTTGCTTTCACCTGTTCTGCCAGGCTCACAGCACGGCTGATATCTTCATAGCTGCTGTTGGTACAGCTTCCTATCAGACCAACTTCAATTTTTGTAGGCCAGTCATTCTTAGCAGCCTCTTCTTTCATTTTGCTGATCGGCGTAGCCAGGTCCGGCGTAAAAGGGCCGTTCAGGTGCGGCTCCAGCGTATCCAGGTCTATTTCTATCACCTGGTCAAAATAATCTGCAGGATTTGCATAAACTTCATCATCACCAGTCAGGTGCTCACGAATGTCATTTGCAGCCATCGCTATTTCCTCACGGCCGGTAGCTTTCAGGTAGCGGCTCATGCTATCATCATAACCAAAAGTAGAAGTAGTAGCACCAATTTCGGCACCCATATTACAAATTGTTCCTTTGCCAGTACAGCTCAGGCTTTTAGCACCTTCACCAAAATACTCAACCACAGCGCCGGTTCCACCTTTTACAGTAAGAATACCAGCCACTTTTAGTATCACGTCTTTTGCTGCCGTCCATCCATTGAGTTTCCCTATGAGTTTTATACCAATGATCTTCGGCATTTTCAGCTCCCATGGCAGGCCGGCCATTACATCGCAGGCATCAGCACCACCTACGCCTATTGCTATCATTCCAAGTCCGCCTGCATTTACGGTATGGCTGTCAGTTCCTATCATCATCCCACCGGGGAAAGCATAGTTTTCTAATACAACCTGGTGTATGATTCCTGCTCCTGGTTTCCAGAAACCGATACCGTATTTGTTACTCACCGAAGAAAGAAAATCAAATACTTCACTGCTTTCTGTCACCGCTCTTTTCAGGTCAATAGCGCTATTGTCTTTAGCCTCTATCAGGTGATCGCAATGTACAGTGCTGGGTACTGCAACCCTGGTACGGCCGCTCTGCATAAACTGCAACAGCGCCATCTGGGCCGTTGCATCCTGCATAGCTACACGGTCCGGAGCGAAATCCACATAAGAATTTCCACGCTCAAACGGGTGCTCTATTTCATTGCTCCAGAGGTGAGCATAAAGAATTTTTTCGGTAAGGGTAAGCGGTTTATTCAAAACCTTCCTTGCCAGGGCAACGCCTTTTGGGAAATTTTCGTAAACCTTTTTAATCATGTCTATATCAAACGCCATAAATAGGAAAGATTTTGCCCCGTAAGAGGCGGTTATTGATGTGCTGCGAATTTACTAAATTATAAAAGAAGCTGAAAATTAATTAAAAAAGACATTCGTTTTATTGGGCAGCCCCGCTTAAGGGCGGGCCGGGCTATCCGCTGTACCTCCGCTGCGCTGCGGTGCCGCTTCTATCCCTGCTGCGGAATACCATTGTCATTTGTGGTCACAAAAATCAGGGTTGGGAGTAAAAGGCATTTTTTTATCTTTGTCTTTTAAAAAAAACAGGTAACTGAAAATAAATTATATTCATATGCTCAAAAATTTGATGATGCAGTATTGACACTATCAGTTTTTGGGTAGATTACAATTCTTAGCTAAGGCTTGAATAATTAATTACAATATTTACACATGAAAAAGCTAAAACAATATATAGAGTGGCAGGTATTTGGTGTTTGTACAGCTTTGGGAGAAAAAATGGGTATTGCCACTTCTACCATCCGTAAATATTTTATTTACATATCCTTTCTTACCATGGGTTCGCCCGTTATCATCTACATGTTTGTGGCCTTTTGGATGAATGTAAAAAACTACATCCTGAGTGCCCGCAGAAACCCAGTGCGTTATCTGTAAAATTTTGCTTTTTTTGGGTAACGTAATAATCTGTTTTTCAATCTACATACTAATCCTTCCCGGATATACTTTTAATGCAGCTTCAAGGCAATCCATTGCTGTGTTCAGGGCTTCAGCATTCAATACATATGCAAGCCTTACTTCGTTTTTTCCAAGACCGGGAGTGCTGTAAAATCCTGTAGCAGGTGCCAGCATCACTGTTGCTCCCTGGTGGCGGAAATCTTCCAGCAGCCATTGGCAGAATTTATCGCAGTCATCAATGGGTAAACTGGCCATGGCATAAAATGCTCCGCCGGGGTTGGGGCAAAAAACACCTTCCATAGCATTGAGCCTGTTTACAATAATATTTCTGCGGTGCAGGTATTCTGCCTTAGTCTGATCAAAATAATCATCAGGCAGATCTACGGCAGCTTCTCCCAATACCTGTGCATAAAATGGAGGGCTCAGTCTTGCCTGTGCAAATTTCATAGCTGCAGTGTAAACCTCTTTGTTTTTTGTTATAAAGGCGCCAATCCTTCCACCACAAGCACTATAGCGTTTGCTTATCGTATCCATCAGGATTACATTCTGCTCTGCACCTTTTAGTTCCATGGCGCTTATGTGGTTGCCATTATAACAAAATTCACGGTAAGCCTCATCTGCAAAAAGAAAAAGGTCATGTTTGATAACAATCTGTTTTAAAGTATCCAGTTCTTCTTTGCTGTATAAATACCCGGTTGGATTGTTTGGGTTACAAAGCACAATTGCTTTTGTACGTGCCGTTATAGCTTTTTCAAAATCTTCTATTGGAGGTAACGCAAATCCGCTTTGGATACTACTGCTAATAGGCACAACTTTTACATCTGCCTGCGTAGCAAATCCATTATAATTTGCATAAAATGGTTCCGGAATTATTATTTCGTCACCACTATCCAGGCAAGCCATAAACCCAAAAAGTATTGCTTCGCTTCCGCCGGTTGTTACAATGATCTCATCTGCAGTAACGTGTATATTATTCTTTGCATAATATTCTACCAGTTTCAACCTATAACTTTCCATACCTGCGCTGTGGCTGTATTCCAATATATCTATCTGGCAATTACTCACAGCATCCAGGCAGGCTTTCGGGGTTTCTATATCCGGCTGTCCTATGTTCAGGTGATACACCTTAGTTCCATTTTTTTTGGCAGCTTCGGCATAGGGAACTAATTTTCTGATAGGAGAGGCGGGCATTTCTGTACCACGTGTAGAAATAGAAAGCATGGAGATGGAATTTTTTTTTGAATGGCTTCAAAAGTAAACAAGAAAATCGGGATTGGAGTTAGTGGATGAAGTGCTTAATTCGAAATTTATTTAAAGACAGATTTATTGTTTAATTCTTGAGTTGATTATTATCAAAGCGTCCATGAATCAATCCAAATATTTCCTCAATTGTCTACCTGGTCATTTTAATAGCTTATTTTTTATTAGCATACACTAAAAGTAAATATATTATTACTTCATTTGGTTTAAAAAAGCATTATCAACTTTATATAATGAAACATTTTCTTCTTTATCTATTAAGATCAATTCAGGGTTATTTTTTATATTCATCAAACTGTCAATCTGCGTTTGAATACCTGGATTAATATCTCCAACATTGAGAAAATATAACGTTCCAGGGTTATAAATTTTTACAGAATCCATAGGAAGAATACGCAAATTCCCTTTCTTGAATTTCAAGAAAAATTCAGTCAATTCGCCTGACATATCATCAGCAGAAAATAAAGTACCAGTTAGCTTATTGTCTTTTAGTGATCTCTCTACCACTTTTTTGTGATCCCAATAAAAAGGATATTTCGGCTGAATAAAATCAATGATATAGTTTAAACTAAACAGTAAAATAAAAGCCAGTGTACAAAGTGTAAAAGCAGTTTTTGAATGAATAATAAATGATAAAATAAATCTTGCCATTAAAATTATTGAAAATAAAAGGTACAAATACTTAGTATTTCCTGCCTTTAGGTAAAATAGTATGCAGGTGGCGAGTATCATGAAAACAGGGAGGAGTAAAAACTTTTTTGGGTCTTTAAAAAAAGCATACATTATGGGTCCACCAAGAATTGCTGCAAACGGGAACAAAAACATAAAATGTCTTGGAGCCGGGCAAAGCGGGACATAATTTGTAAATGATATGGTCATGAAATTAGCAGCACACAAAAGAATGAGAAAAGTGAAAAAATCGAGCTCATTAATTTCAGCGTAAAGCTTGATTTTCTTCCTGTAAATAAATGCTGTCAACGATGGTATAAGAATCAACCAGTCCCCGTTTACCAACATGTTTTCCCAGAGTTGGTATCCGATTCTTTTTAATGTAAATAAAAATGGGAGTTTGTCAAAACTGCATTCGGAAAAATAACTTCCGGACTGTAGTAAATTGTACCTGAATAAAAACGAACCTGTGGCAATTTTAAAATAGAGTAAATAAAGAAACACCATCAAAAGAGATGAAGCAATTGCAAAAGACCAAAACCTGGCATTTCTTTTCTTTAAAAGATCATTAAAAAACAAAATAAAAAATAATGGCAGGGCTATAATAATAGATTCCTTAGTGATAATTGCCAGTATTAAAGCTAGAGAAAATTGTACACCATATTTAATATGGTTGGTAGGCTGTTCTGTGAAAGACCTGTATGAATAATACATCCACAATACGGCAAAGCAAATGGTTACATCAGGCAGCGTCCTTTGCATATAGAATAAAGTACTATATGCAAAAAAGAACATGAGCAATGAAAAGGTGAAAATTACAGGATTGTATTTGCGTATCATTTTGGTTATCAAAAATCCACTACCAATAACGCTGATAAAAGAACAGAGAGCAGATGTAATTGTGCTAATTCCAAAAATTTTATAAAAAAAAGCTGTTACATAGATTACTGTCCATCTTAGCTGAAAATGACTGACAGCTATTTTCTCAGAAATGCCATTTAATGCAATGTCGGCAGCATACCTTGCATAATTTATATCATCATCATTGTAAAATCCTGTAAATGTAAATACAAGGTGTACAATTAAAGCCAATACAAAAACGAGAAAGATTATGTGCTGAATTTTTTTATCAGAATTGTAAGGCATATTAAGCAAGATAGTTTCCAAAGTTTTTTAAACAATGAACAAAGATTCTTTTTTACTTTAAAACTCTTCAGGAAACAATTAAATATTTGTAACCTGTTTTAATTCATCCTTACAATATGTATGTATTGGGAAATGTTTTGCCAACAGAGTGCAACTTACTCAAACCCGCTGCAATGATATTTGTAGAAGTATTTTTTAAATATCGGCAACCAGAATTAAATTGGAAGTCTTATTGGAATTTTTAAAAGATCTTATATTTTAGGGATGTGCTTGAATTCTAAATAAATATTACCTCAAAAGTATAACTGTACCCTTCTCTTTGTACACTTTTTTATCTACTCCAATTCCTTCAGCAACCCATACATATGCAGCAGTTGTTTGCTGTTCTTTTCTTACCCTGCCATCCCAACCATTAGGATTTTTTTTCAGGTCAAAAACTTCCTGCCCATACCGGTTAAAGACCTTGAAATAATTTACCGTTGCAAACCCACGGAATACTGGCTTAAGGAAATCGTTTCTCCCATCTCCGTTTGGTGTAAACGCAGAAGGTACATAAACAATAATTTTTGGAAAGACCAGTGTGCTCAGCGTATCAGTAATGGTACATCCGCCTGGCGTAGTTATTTTGATCAAATAATTTTGCGGATTATTTCCAGCCAATAATATAGGGTTGTATATAGTAGGGTCACTAAGATCAGTTGCAGGGGTCCATAAATATATTTCGCCGATTTGCCTTGCTTTTGGTTCAAAATTGTAACCAGTCACCAGGTTTAAAGTAGGGTAGCGTATACCTGCAATAGCCTGCTCCACATATACTGCAATTGTATCGGTCAGATAACTGCAACCGCCGGGAGTTAGAATTTCTGCATAATATTTACCACTTGCAGTCACCTTCAGTCGATTGCCCGTTATTCCATTTACACGGCTACTATCCCGATACCAGGTTATTTTATCTGTTACATTAGCTACTAAAACTGCACTATCACCTCTTGATAAACAAACAGAATCTTTTCCTATTAGTGACAGTTTCGTATTTACAGCGTATGGGGATACAAGAATATCATCTGTAAGCGTACAACCACCTCCAAAACTACTGGCGACAACAGTGTACCTTGTTTCGGTACTAACGTTTACCAGGGGATTGGAAATATTCGGATTTGATAATCCGGCTGCAGGAGACCACCTGTAAGTAACTCCATCCTGTGGCTCAGTTCCTATTCTAACAGATTGACCCACGCAAAAACTTGTATCTGGGCCGGCATTGGCTGTAAGTATCAGGTCGTTGGAAACTTTTACCTGGAAGGTGTCGATACAATTTGGTTTATAAAATGGCCTTGTCACCAGGTTGTAAATCGTATTGTTTGCAGGTGGAGGTTGTACAGTAAGGTTTTGTGAGGCAGCCAGTGTTTGACCGTAATTCTGAGAATACCACTGGTATGTTTCATATCCTGCTGGTCCCTGCACCCTGATGGCAGTATCGTTGGGACAAAAAGAAGCGCCGGGAAATCTTTCAGCACAAAGAGAGCCCACATCCAGGTAAGCATAACCAAAATGTTGTGCATAGCCACAGCCGGTAACAATAAAACTGATCTCTACATTTTTGCCCGCCATGTTTTTTAGAAATAATGTTGATGGTGCCCAATTTTTATACAAAACCTGTATGCCATCATGGGTTTGGTTACTAATCAAAAAACCAGCCTGGGAAGGGTTTGCATAAAAGATGAGCGAAGAACAATCCAGTTGCTCTCCGGTGGCTATATCTTTAACCCTTATCTCAAAGCGGGGCTGAAACTCCAATGAATGATTTGGGCTCTCATACACCACGGCATACATATACTCCAGGTAAAATTTATCGTCTGTTGCAGGAATTTGAATATTATATTTTACTCCTGTTACCAGGCCGCCGTTTTCAATATTGCCAATCTTTACTGAATAATTACTGCCATTTGGAGCCAATACAGGAAAATTCCCATAAAAGTCAAGCGCAGGAAGGGTTTGCGCCGACATAATATCATGCCTGCCGGGAATAGCAGCAGAATTCAGAATAGTCACTTTTACGGGTCCAGTTAGGGGATCATCACTAAGAGAGATTCTTCCGTCCAGGCATTGCCAGTTACTAAAACTGCCATTTTCAAAATCAATATTTCCAGGACAGGTTTGGGCATGTGCCGATTCCATGAAGATGAAAAAACCAGATAATAAAGTAAAAAATAGTTTCAATCGTAAAAAATAATGGTTTGGCTGATAAAGTTAATACATACTACATATACGTTGGAAAATTTTAAATCGGTTGATTTTATCCAGGGATCCCGGAACATCAATCGATAGGGCTTGCTGCTGTGCTGGAATTCATTGAACGTTCAGCCGTAACCGCAGCCCGAATGAAAAAATAAAGTTGAAAGTTAAGAACAAAAAGCTGATAGATATTCTTCAGCAGGAACAACTGCTGATTAGAGAACAAAAAGCTGAGGATTTATTCGTGAGCCGGCATAGAAGCAAACTAATTGTGGTGCGTTCGGAAAGTTCTAATATGCAAGTTTTCGCTTATTAATTTCAACATTGAAATTGATTTTTGCGTCCAATGCTTTGAAAACTTTTAGGATGGTTTCAAAACGGGCATCAGTCAAGCTATTTTCAATTTTTGAAATCTGTGCTTTTTTTACACCAACAAGTTCACCTAATTGTTCCTGTGTCAAATTACGTTCCAACCTAACTTGCTTAATGGTCTGCCCCAATAAATCAAGTCGAAGTTCTTTCTCAAACTCGTCACGCTTTTTTGTGCCTTTTTTGCCAATATATTTGTCTGTAAGTACTTCTAAACTATAAGTTTTCATTTCTTTTTATATTTTTCGTTAAAATATTTTTCTCTTAAACTTTCAGCCTTTTCAATATCGCCTTTTGGTGTTTTGTCTGTTTTTTTAATCAGTCCATGTGTGGATATCACAACTGCTTCCGTTTTATCTTCTTTGTCCCAAAATGCAAAAAGGCGGTAATAGGTTTTTCGATATAAGGTTCTGAATTCCCAAATTTCATCCTAAAGTTTTTTGAAAAGGTCCTTGTCATTTGTACTTCGGGCTTTCCAAATGTTATAGAAGATTTTTTCTCTGGCTTTTGGATCCAATCCGTCCAAAAAACCTTTTACTTCTTCGAAAAAGTCGACCCGAAATTTATAGTCCATTCGCCTATTTTAGCCAAAAATATAGTTTCTTTCTCAGGAAACAAGTTTTTTTGGAACGGAATGTCGTTTTTGCTGACGCACAACAATTAAATATTACACAGTATTGATCACCTCCTGCACCTCGGTAGCCGGCAGTTCAGCATTTCTCATAGCTATCGCCCTCACAGCATTTGCAGCAAATTCCCCAAAAGCTTTTTTAGCTACCATATCATCATTTAGCATGAGCGGAACACCTATATCTCCACCTTCCCTGATGCTTTGTACCAAAGGAATTTGTCCAAGTAAGGTTATGTCGTACTCATCTGCCAGGTTTTTGCCACCATCTTTTCCAAATATATAATACTTGTTATCCGGTAGCTCGGCCGGAGTGAAGTAACTCATGTTTTCTACGAGTCCTATCACCGGAACTTTCAATTGTGCCTGGCCAAACATAGCGATACCTTTTCGTGCATCTGCTATAGCTACAAGCTGTGGAGTAGTCACTACAATAACTCCCGTAACCGGTACAGTTTGTACAATAGTCAGATGTATATCACCTGTTCCAGGTGGCATATCAATGATGAGGTAATCCAGTTCTCCCCAATCCACTTCTGTTACAAATTGTTTTATGACACTGCTGGCCATAGGTCCCCGCCAAACAGCTGCCTGCTTTTCATCTACCAACAACCCAATGCTCATTACTTTAATACCATATTTTTCAATGGGTACTATCAGGCCTTTCCCACCATTGTCTTTCATCATAGGCCTTTCACCCCTGATGCCATACATAATGTGCTGGCTTGGACCATATACGTCAGCATCCATCAGTCCTACTTTGGCGCCACTTTCTGCAATGGCCAGCGCAAGGTTGGCAGCAATAGTGCTTTTACCCACACCGCCTTTTCCACTAACTACGGCAATAATATTTTTTACTCCAGCCAGCAATTGTTTTCCATCAGTACGTAAACTGGTCGTGTTGCTGGTAAAGTTTACCGTAACCTGGGCTTCTTTGTTTACAAAAAGTTTTACTGCATTTTCGCTGGCTTTTGCCATCATATCTTTCATAGGGCAGGCAGGGGTAGTAAGAATAATAGTAAAACTTACTTTATTGCCATCTATTGCAATATCTTTTATCATATTCAGTGTCACCAGGTCTTTACCAAGATCGGGCTCTTGTACATTACTTAATGCCTGTAAAATTTCTGCTTCCTTCATTTTCAATTATTTGTTAAAACTCCTTGCTAAGCAACAAAAATAACCATTGAAAACCTTACTTTGTTTGTGAAATAAGAAACTACCCTTTTTAGAGTGGTATGTTTTTTTCAATTTAGTTATCCGGCCCGGTAAATTTGTTTGAATTGCAAACCGAAAACACACTACAATCTTCATGTTTGAGTGATTTTTCCGACATTATAAACTTCAACCAAACTAAATTGTTTTTATTTAAACAAACAATGAAACTGAGACCCACACTCCTGAATATGCGCAAATTTTTTCCAATCATATTGTTTTTTTGTTTCCTGCAGCCGGGTACAGCCAAAGCGCAGTTTGAAACTTTTAAAGATTCTGTAGTACAGTTATACGGTGTGGTAATGACAGCTGATAGTCTATTAGGAATACCGAGTGTGAGTGTGATAGTTCAGGGGCAGAACCGTGGTACAATTACGAATGACGATGGAGTTTTTAGTATAGTAGTATTAAAAGGTGATAAAGTAGAATTTTCCAGTATAGGATATAAGCCGGTATTGGCTTCAGTACCTGTAAATATCCAGGGAAATCAGCATAGCATTATTCAGCTCATGGTTAATGATACGCTTTATCTGCCTGCTACAATCATCACACCCAGGCCTACAAGGGAGCAATTCGACAGGGACTTTGTAAACAATAATGTACCTGACGATAACATTGCTATTGCCCGAAAGAACAATAGCCTTGCTACCCGAAGAGCACTAATGGCAACGCTACCCTCCGACGGGCGGGAAGCAAGTAATATTTATATGAAGCAAAATGCGGCAAAGCTTTCATATGCGGGCCAGGTGGCTCCGATGAATATTTTCAATCCCTTTGCCTGGAATGAATTTATAAAAGCATGGAAGCGGGGAGATTACAAGAAAAAGAATTAATGAACTCTGCGCTTACCAGGTAAAGTGATCATATGTATAACGGATTATCTAAAATAAATATCAAAGAAGCTTTAGCTTCAATAGATAACTATTGGGATCCACTCACAGTTGGTAATCATAATGGCCAGGAGATAAAACTCATAAAATTCCAGGGAGAATTTGGCTGGTATACACACGAAGAAGATGAACTTTTTTACCTCCTGGATGGCCACCTCCGTATAGAATACCGGGATGAAATAATTGAACTGGAACCTCATGAATTTATAGTGATACCAATGGGAATAGAGCGCCGTTTGATAGCCAGCGAAGTTGTTTCTGTAATGATGCTGGAGCCTACTGCTGTAGACGAAAAGCCTATAGATTTGCATGAGGCCAGGGCAAATTTTACTTCAAATGTGTGTCCTTCCTCCGGTACAAAAACCAGGGGCTGAAAACACCAGTCCTTTATTAGATTCCTTTCCCTCAATGCCTTTTCTTATTTTGCATTCCAATGAAATTTTTTTTGACAGGATTTATGGGTTCCGGTAAAACGTATTTCGGTAAAAAATGGGCAGAAGCTTCAGGCATGACATTTTATGACCTTGACGATTTGATTGAGCAGGAAACGGGGGAATCGATTAAAGAAATATTTGAAACAAAAGGAGAAGCTTTCTTTCGCAAGGCAGAAAGTGAAATGCTCAGAAATTTGAAGAATACTGAAAATGCAATGATTGCCTGTGGAGGAGGAACGCCATGTTTTAATGAGAACATGCCCTGGATGAATGAGCATGGGCATACAATATACCTGGATGCCACAGCGGAATATCTTCTAAAGAACCTGGAACATGAAAGCCAAACCAGGCCTTTACTAAAAGGTATTTCTGAAGAAAATAAATTAGAAAAGATCCAGGCTTTGCTGGCAAAACGGATACAGCATTACGAACAGGCAAATCATATAATTGATATGAATGCTGATCCGAATGCCCAATTTAAAATGATAATAGATTTATATGCATAAAACTTTTTTAAAACTGGGGGCTATCATTGCAGCAATCGCAGTATTACTCGGTGCTTTTGGTGCTCATCAACTCAGAGATTTGGTAAGTGCAAGAGCTGTTGAGACCTTTGAAACATCTATTAAATACATGTTTTATCATGCCTTTGCATTGCTGATCACCGGTATATTATATAAGGAATTTAGAAACAGGCTTATCATTTGGGCAGGAAGATTTTTTGGATTCGGTATCCTGATTTTTTCCGGATCATTGTTCTACATTGCCTGGACACAGGCTATTGTCACACCAATGATGCGCTGGGTTGGCCCTGTTACCCCGGTTGGGGGTTTGTTGTTTATCCTGGGATGGGTGTTTTTGTTTGTAGGTTTTTTTCGGGGAAGTAAAAAGTAAAAATCGAAGATCCCGCAAGACGGGAGTAAAAATTAAAAATTGCCAGATCAATTATTTTAGAAGTAAAAAAAAATCTTAGCATTCTAAACTTCTAAACTTCTAAACAATGCTCAACAACACTCAACAATACTCAACTACGCTCAACAATACTCAACAACACTCAACCATTCTACCCCTTCTTAATCAAATAAAATTATCTTTGTAAGCAATGGCTACTAAAGAAAAAACGGCTAAAATTGCTGCTAAAAATACTGGAGCGCTAAAGGCGGAAAAAGAAGAAACAGTTGAAGTGCGTGAGCTTTTGAAAGACGAAAGAACGCATAAGATCGCCGGTAGTGTTTTCATACTGATCGCTATCCTGTTTTTTATCGCTTTCACTTCTTACTTATTTACCTGGGATGAAGACCAGGATAAGGTTTTTCATGACGGGTATAAATTACTTTTTGGGACGGAATCCCAGGTCTCTAATATGATGGGTACTTTTGGTGCTTATCTTTCTCATTTTTTTATTTACAAAGGCTTTGGTGTAGCCTCTTACCTGCTCTGTACTTTCTTTTTTATTGTGGGTATAAATATGTTTTTTGGCAGAAAAATATTTTCTATCAGCCGGAATTTAAAGTACCTGATCGTCGGTCTTCCTTTACTGAGTATCACAGCTTCGGTAACTATGGGTGATTCTGCATTTCCCTGGGGCGGTGCGGTAGGAGATATGTCTACAAAATATTTGTACAATACCATCGGAAAAATTGGAACCATCGCGGTTATTGCAGTAGCTTTTTTTGCTTATATCATCTGGCGCTTTAATCCTTCTTTCAAAATGACGGAAAAGAAAGTAGTGACAGTGGCAGAAAAAGAGGAGGGAGATTTCCTGACTGCTGCAGAAGAAGATGAAGAATATGAACGGGAGCAGGAAGCAGAACTGATCATTCAAAGCAGGGGTAATCAATTAAAGGGCAACGGTACCCTGCAAAATGTCATAGACTCCACACCAGTTTTCCCTGATGACCTGGAGATAAACGAAAAAGAGGAAGCTCCCGAAGAAATTGCAGAAGTCTCTGCTCCGGAACCGGTAGAAATATTAGAGCCAATTCCGGTAAACATTGTACCGGTAGCTATTCCTAAAGAAACACCCCCTGATGAAAATGGGCTGGAACTCGAAATTAAACAGGTAGATGAAGACGCTTTGGAAGAAGTTGTAGTTCCATTAACCCATGCAGAAAGAGTATTGCAAAGCAAACCTTATGATCCCATACTGGACCTGAAGGATTATAAAATGCCAACCCTGGATTTACTTGATATACATGGCAGCGAAAAAATAGAACACGATCCTGCAGAGCTGGAAGCCAACAAAAACCAGATCATAACTACACTGAAAAACTACGATATTAGTATTAGTAAAATTTCTGCTACCATCGGGCCAACAGTTACTTTATACGAGATCATCCCGGCTGCCGGTGTTCGCATCAGCCGTATAAAAAACCTGGAAGATGATATTGCGCTAAGCCTTGCTGCGCTTGGTATTCGTATCATAGCACCAATCCCCGGAAAAGGTACAATTGGTATAGAAGTACCAAATACCAGGAAGACGATTGTGAGTATGAAGACGCTTTTGGCCAGTGATAAATTTACACAGAACAAATTTTCTCTTCCGATAGCCATTGGCAAAAAAATAGACAATGAAAACTTTGTTGTTGACCTTGCCAGCATGCCGCATCTGCTCATGGCCGGTGCAACAGGTCAGGGTAAATCTGTTGGTTTGAATGCCATCCTGGTTTCGCTGCTTTACAGCAAACATCCAAGCCAGTTAAAATTTGTACTTGTCGATCCAAAAAAAGTAGAACTGAATATCTACAAGGCAATTGAAAAACATTTCCTGGCAAAACTTCCGGGAGAGGAAGAAAGTATCATTACTGATACAAAAAAAGTGGTGCATACTTTAAATGCGCTCTGTATAGAAATGGACAACCGCTACGACTTATTAAAAGAAGCCGGTTGCAGGAACATAAAAGAGTACAACGAAAAATTTGCTGCCAGGAAACTCAGCCCTGAAAAAGGCCATCAGTACCTGCCCTTTATTGTTTTGGTGGTGGATGAGTTTGCCGACCTGATCATGACAGCCGGTAAGGAAGTAGAAATGCCTATTGCCCGACTGGCACAGCTTGCACGTGCTATTGGTATCCACCTGATTATAGCAACGCAAAGACCAAGTGTGAATATTATCACAGGTACGATAAAAGCAAACTTCCCGGCACGTATTGCATTTAAAGTAAGTAGTAAGATAGATAGCCGTACTATATTAGATGCCGGTGGAGCAGATCAACTGATAGGAAAAGGAGATATGCTCATCAATTATAATGGCGAAGTGGTGCGTTTGCAATGTGCTTTTGTAGATACGCCTGAGGTGGATAGAATTGTGGAATTCATTGGCAACCAGCGTGGGTATCCACAGGCATTCCTCCTGCCGGAATACATAGATGAAAACGATCCTGACTCCAAAGGATTTGATGTAAATGATAAAGATGCTTTGTTTGAAGATGCCGCAAGGCTGATCGTAAGCCACCAGAGCGGAAGTACTTCCCTGATACAAAGAAGGATGAAACTAGGATACAACAGGGCTGGCCGCATCATGGATCAGCTGGAAAGTGCCGGTATAGTTGGTGGTAGCCAGGGCAGTAAACCAAGGGATGTATTGTATAAATCAGAAGCCGACCTGGAACAATACCTGGGACAGATGTAGAAGGTAAAGACGATAGACCTGTAGACGATAGACCTGGAGACGAGAGGCCTGTAGACGATAGACCCAGAGACGCTAGACCTGTAGACGATAGACTTAGAGACGATAGACCTGTAGACGAAAGACTTGTAGACGATAGACCTGTAGACTATAGAGTCTAATAATATAGATTTTAAACTGAACAATTTTATTATAGAATATTAAAAATCATCCACCAATTTTCTTATAATCTGCTAATCGGCTAATCGGCTAATCAGCTAATTAACGAATCAGCTAATCGGCTAATCAGCTAATTAATAATCAGCTAATCTTCAAATCAACAGATGTCTAAATTTTTAATCATAGGATTAGGTAATGCCGGAAACGAATATGCCAATACCCGCCACAATATTGGTTTCGATGTCGTACAGGCTTTTGTAGCAGCACATGGAGGCAATTTTTCCGTAGACCGCCTGGCTTACAAAGCAGAGATAAAATGGAAAGGAAAAATATTTATTTGTATCTGCCCCACCACTTTTATGAACCTAAGCGGCAGGGCATTTCGTTATTGGATTGACAAAGAAAAAGTTCAACTAAATAATACCCTTACTGTAGTAGATGATTTGGCATTGCCTTTGAATAAATTAAGGCTTCGTGCTGCAGGTAGTAGTGCCGGTCATAATGGTTTGAAAGATATAGAAAACATCATGGGAACTAACGTCTATCCAAAATTAAGGTTTGGCATTGGAGATCAGTTTCCCAAAGGCATGCAGGCA
Source organism: Chitinophagales bacterium (assembly GCA_038208485.1). GTDB lineage: Bacteria > Bacteroidota > Bacteroidia > Chitinophagales > Chitinophagaceae > Ferruginibacter. The sequence goes on along the minus strand of JBBQYS010000031.1, from coordinate 6,415 downwards.
GATTTTGTGTTGGGCAAGTGGAAATCTGAGGAACTCCCAATGGTGAGAACAAAACTCGAAGCCTCAGTTCAGGTCATTGAGGATTTTGCGAGTATAGGTATAGACAGAACTATGACCACGGTAAACAACAAGGATTTTTAGCATTTATCATTGCCAAAAACCAGGCTTGTTTTTGGTTGATTTAATTACCCTGAAAATAATTATTCTGAAAGCAAAAATAAATATAGATGATTATGGGGAGATGCTTCATGATATTCAAAAAGATGCACTTCATTATTTCGTAGATCACATGGATCCGCACACTGGCCTTGTTGCAGACAAGAGCGAAGCAGGTAGTGTTGCCAGTATTGCTGCTACCGGCATTGGCATCAGCTGCCTCGTTTGTGGGGTAGAAAACGGTTGGATCAGCAGGGGAGCTGCTGTAGAAAAGATACTGGTCACCCTCAATTTTTTTATCAATAGTGAGCAAAGCCGGGACAAAGATGCCACCGGCTACAAAGGATTTTATTACCATTTCTTAGATATGAAAACCGGCCGCAGGGCTTGCAGATCGGAGCTGTCCACCATAGATACTGCGATATTAATCGCTGGTATTTTGTCTGCCACGCACTATTTTACAAAAGATAGCGTTAATGAGAAAGCAATAGCAAAGCTTAGTAAAGCGTTATATGAGCGGGTGGATTGGAATTGGGCTACAAATGGCAAAGATTTTGTCTGCCATGGATGGAAACCCGGAAGTGGATTTTTGAAATATTATTGGGATAAGGGGTATAGTGAAGCACATATACTGTATATACTTGCATTGGGAGCCCCGGCATTTCCAATAAAAAGTTTTTGTTATACAAATTGGGTTCATTCTTTTGAAGTGAGGGAATTGTATGACCGGAAATATATTCATGCCGGTCCTTTATTCATTCATCAGATGTCGCAGCTATGGCTACATTTTGAGGGCATAAAGGATAAATTGAATGAAGATCTTGGGTTTGATTATTTTGAAAACAGCCGTAAAGCTACCAGCATACAGCAATGCTATGCTATAGACAATCCGAAAGGTTTCAAAGGTTATCATGCACTTTCCTGGGGTATTACAGCTTCTGATGGTCCGGGACCGGGAACAAGAACAATTGACGGGCGTAAGATCAGGTTCTATCATTACAAAGCCAGGGGAATACCAGAGGGTCCTGATGATGGGACACTTTCTCCCTGGGCGGTATTGGCCTCTCTTCCTTTTGCCCCGGATCTTGTAAAAGAGACCATAGCAATGGAAATAGACAACCTGGGATTGTATGATGCAAAAGGCAGAGGTCTGTATGCCAGTTATAATCCCAGTTGGCCGGGCAAAAACGGAAACCTGGCAGGTTGGTTATCACCGCTTCATTTTGGGATAAACCATGGGCCGATTATAATGATGATAGAAAACTATAACACAGGATTGATTTGGGCGCTGATGAAAAAATGCCCCGCAATTATAGAAGGGTTAAAAAAAGCAGGATTTACAGGAGGTTGGTTAGCGGAAGAAAAATACCGTGAAAACCCCCTTAAATCTCTAAAAAATTAATATTTATATTCGCTTATCCAATATCCCCTGAATAAAAATATACTATGAAAATTATTTGTATTGGAAGAAATTATGCAGAACATGCAAAGGAACTTGGAAATGAGGTGCCCGACGAACCCGTCATTTTTATGAAACCTAAAACAGCACTGCAGAAATCGAACACACCATTTTATTACCCGGCATTTACCAATGAGTTGCATTACGAATGCGAATTAGTGCTGCGTGTCTGCAAGAATGGAAATTTTATCAACAGGGACAAAGCCTCCACTTACTACGATGCCGTTACAGTAGGCTATGATTTTACCGCAAGAGATAAGCAGCAGGAATGCAAGGAAAAAGGACTGCCCTGGGAAAAAGCCAAAGCTTTTGATAACTCGGCTGCCGTGGGCGCATTTAAAAATAAAACAGACGTCAAACCCGTTATCAACTTCTGCCTCAAAAAGAATGGAGTGCCGGTACAGAATGGATGCACCGATCAGATGCTATTTTCTTTTGACCAATTACTGGTACATATATCCAATTATTTCACCCTCAATATAGGTGACCTCATCTTTACAGGAACACCCGCCGGAGTAGGAGAGTGCCTGCCGGGAGATATACTTGAGGCATTTATAGAAGAAGAGCAGTTGCTGAGTGTGACGGTGAAGTAATCTCTCTACAAATAAAACTCCTGCAAACTCTTCATGTAAATATCATTCCAGCCATTTACGATATCCTCGTATGCTTCATCCGGGATATTGGTATGCCTGAGTTCTATAGATGTGCCCTGCTTATCGTCGTGTAGTTTTAAAGTAACTACAGATTCCTCTTCCTGCTCGCCAAAATCCCAGACCTGTACAATTTTTTTGCTTGTTTCAAAAGCTACATTTACACCGGATATACTTCCGCCCCACAACGAAAATTCCGAGCCTTCTTCTGTGCTCATGGTTGCTTCTTCGCCCGACCATAATTGTATGGTAGCAGGATAAGTAAGGGCTGCATACACTTCTTCCGGCGCTGCATCTACGATATAATATTTTTTAAAATCTTTCATATTTATAATTATTTCTGCTTCATTTTTTCATAGGCAGCATGTATTGATTTTAGCGAAGTAATATAAATACTTCTGCCATGCGTGGCTACTACAAGTTCATTGTCTCTTTTTTGTATCACCAGGTCATGTACCGGAACCGGGGGAAGATTTTTGCCAATAAACAAAGCCGTTTCTCCTTTATCAAAAGATACATAAACGCCATTGTCCGTTCCTATATAAATGATGTCTGCATATTTTTCATCTTCTATCACCACATTAATTGCACCAAGCGGAAGATTATCAGCTACGGCTTTCCAGGAAGAACCATTGTTGTTGCTGCGGTACAGCATAGGAGTGAAGTCATCATTCCGGTAATTATTAAGTGCTGCATAGACTGTTGCAGTATCATAAGCCGAGGCAATTACTTTACTCACATACCTGTTCTGAGGTAAAGCAGTACTGATCAGTTTCCATTCTTTTCCTCCATCTTTTGTCACCTGTATATTCCCATCATCTGTGCCGGCATAGATCAGCCCAAAATTGAGTGGTGATTCTGCAATGGTTGTGATTGTACCATAAGGAACATCTCCTTCTTTTTTTCCTTTGGTCAGGTCGGGGCTGATGATGTCAAAACGCACTCCTTTATTAAAACTTCTGAGGAGGTAATTGGTGGCATAATAAAATATATCCGGGTTGTAATGGCTGATGAGGATTGGTGTTTGCCAGTTGTACCTGTACAAGGTTTTTCCAAGGTCTGCACGTGGGTAGATAGAACTGCCTCTTTTTTCCCCAATCACTTTTCTGTTGTAATATCCAAACTGAGAGCCATAATATGCCATGGGCTTTCCGGTAGTATCTACCTGAACCTGCATACCATCACCACCGCCGATCTGCACCCAGGGATACGGACTTTCATAATCCCACTGATCGGTATCCTTTGTATCAGAAGGGCCATACCAGGTGCCGTTGTCCTGCAATCCTCCATACACGTTATACGGCTTTGCATTGTCTACAGCAATATTGTAAAACTGCCCCACACTTGGTGTATTTGCTTTAAACCAATGCGCACCTTCATCGTAAGTTATATTTAATCCCCCATCATTTCCGGCAATCCAATGCTTGTTATTTGCCGGGTTTATCCAGGTTACATGCCAGTCAGCATGCGTGGCTGGCTTATCCTTTACGGAGAAAGTTTTTCCACCGTCAATGCTATATTCCAGGTCATATCCACCAATTACAATTTTATTTGTGTCATTTGGCGCTACAGTAATATTCCCGAAATAATACCCATAAGTATTATACAGGTTCAGTGGTTTGGTGTTTACTTTTTTCCAGGTGTTACCTGCATCATTGCTTTTGTACACTTCAGCACCAATCACGGGCGTTTCAAATAAAGCAGTGTTTGCATCAAAGAGATAATCAAACAACGCTGATGATTGAATACGGTCTTCCCTTACCATCTGCATTACTTGCCTGGCTGTATATTTTTTATCAAAATTATTATCCTTGAGAAAGCTGTCCAGTTTGTTGGTGTCTAAGCCAAGCAGTTTTTCTTTGTTGATATTTTGAAAATCTTTGATGCTATAATTTTTTATTAATTTTTTCTTTGCAGTATCCGGCCGGTGATTCTGATTGTCAGCAACGAGGAACAAAGTGGAAGGGAATTTATCACTCAATGCAATGCCCATTCTTCCTATGTTTGGCCCAGTGGGTAGTCCTGATTCTTTTGTAGAAACAATAGTCCAGGTGATGCCGCCGTTAGTAGATTTATATAAACCTGAACTGGCACCTGCTTCTTCAAAATTCCAGGCACTACGGGTGCGGTACCACATTGTGGCATAAAGGTTATTCCTGTTTTCAGGATCAATGGCCAGGTCTACAGCGCCGGTGTTTGCATCTACAAATAATGACCTGGTCCAGGTAACTCCTCCATTCAGCGTATGATAAATGCCACGGTCATTAGAGGGTGAGTATAGATTGCCTAGCACAGCCACCCAGACATCATTTTCATTTGCAGGATTCAGTATTATTTTACTGATATGTCCGCTGGATGGCAGGCCCATATGTTTCCAGGTTTTCCCGGTATCTGTACTTTTATATATGCCATCTCCCGCATACGAAGAGCGGCTGCTGTTGGCTTCTCCTGTACCTGCCCAGATAATACCTCTCTTCCAATCAGCTGCTACGGCACCGAGGCCAATATTATTTTCTTTGTCAAAAATCGATTTGAGGCTTTGCCCGTTATTTACTGAGTACCAAAGTCCTCCCGTGGCATAAGCAACAAGGAAGGCATTTGGATCTGCAGGATTTACACTGATATCTGTCACCCTTCCGCTCATGGCACTGGGGCCGATATTGCGAAACTTTAAAGTATCAAAAGGGCTGGCAGCCTTTATGCTGCTGCGTTTTACCAGGTCTGCTTCTCTCTGTGCCGCAGAAGGATAGGAAACCTGGGCACTTAGATTATTAACATTTATAAACAAGGCTAAAACAGTAAATTTGACCAGTAAATTTTTCCGCATGGGAATCTTTTTTTTGATGAGAATAGCTTTTTTTTTCGTTGTAAAAATAGCAAACAATTAAAGGATAATTTCAGCGGAATAAATGAATAAAATAATTTAGAAAATATTTATCCGTACTTATATGAAAACTTTATTTAAAATTTTTGCCTTTGTATTACCAGCCATTTTTGTAGGAACGTATAGCCATGCACAATATAAATCTTTCGAGATCAGTGCGAAAAAAGATACGATAAATGCTACAAAGCTTGATGGAACAAAAACAGGCAAATGGGTAAAAACTGTTCCGGAGCTACGTGGAGAACCAGGTCATGTAGAAGAGGGTTTGTATAAAGATGGTTACAAGCATGGCGTATGGAGAAAGTATAGTATCCCCGGGGATTTGCTGTCAGTAGAAAATTATTTTAATGGAGGTAAAGATGGGTTACAACAATATTTCACTTACATAGGAGACCTGCAAAGAGAAGAAAGCTGGAAGGCTTATGATCCGGATTCACCCTATGACACTGTAGCGATTTATGGTACTGGTAGCAATGAGATCCTGGAGTATAAACTTTTTAAAGCTGAACCTTATAGTGTAAAGCACGGTGAGTGGAAATATTATGATGTAAACACAGGTGCTTTGATGAAATCAGAAACCTGGGAACTTAACAATATAAAAAAGCCGGGAGCACCTCAAGAGAAGGTAGCCGATAAGACAGTTGCGGCTAAAGAAGTTCCTAAAACACCGGAAATGCTGGAATGGGAAAAAAAGAACCGTGGCAAGAAAGGGGTAGTGAGAGATGGAAGAACCGGGATGTAAATAATAAAAAATTCAAAATCAAAAGCCTTAACCAAAAAAAGAGTTGAGGCTTTTTTATGGAGATTATTTCCTGCTGCATCTAATATTTTTATTAACCCTCCCAGCATGAAAATATTGTTCTTAATTCTCTCCGCCGGTTCACTTGTATTTACGATCTGCTTTATTGAAATTAAAGAGATGCCAAATGTTACAAAAGTATTTGCTTCTACTCCTAAAATTAATTCTGATAAATCCCTAAAACCTGATATGGTCAAAATCAATTCTGCTGCTGAAGAAATGTTTACTTATGCCCGGAATCACCAGATGGATACAGTGTTGTTTTTTATTATAGATATGGCTAAACCCTCTGGCAGTAACATGTTTTATGTGTTCAATAGAACGAATGATAGCATACTGGATGCAGGGCTTGTAGCACACGGACAAGGGAAAGAACTTCGTTTTGACCCAATATTTAGTAACGAAATTGGCAGCTATTGTACCTCTTCCGGTTTGTATAAAATTGGAAATGTATACCAGGGAAAATT
>JBBQYS010000030.1:0-29301 GCA_038208485.1 Chitinophagales bacterium | reverse complement strand
ATAAAAGACCTGATAGCTTATCGCCTGCAAACAGAATCCCTGATAGAAAAAGAAGTAGCCGTGCAGATGCCTACTAAATATGGCAATTTTGAACTGATAGCCTACAAACAGATCAATACAGGAGATGTACATCTTGCTATAAAAAAAGGGAACTGGCAGCCCGAAGAACCCGTATTAGTAAGAGTACATAGCAGCTGCGTAACCGGAGATATTTTGGGATCTCTGCGCTGCGATTGTGGAGACCAACTGCATACTTCACTCCAACAAATAGAAGAAGAAGGAAAGGGCGTGGTATTATATATGAACCAGGAAGGTAGGGGAATAGGCCTGGTAAATAAACTTAAAGCTTACAAACTGCAGGAGGAAGGCATGGATACTGTGGAAGCTAACCTGGAACTAGGATTTGGTATGGATGAAAGAGATTATGGTGTAGGTGCCCAGATACTGAGGGATCTTGGAATTTCTAAAATGAAATTGCTGAGTAACAATCCAAAAAAACGTGCCGGCTTACTTGGTTACGGCCTCGAAGTGGTAGAAGCAGTTCCAATAGAAATTGCCTCCAATACACACAACGAAAAATACCTTTCTACCAAAAGAGATAAGCTTGGGCATGAGATAATGCGGGGGTTGGAGAATTTGTAAGTGAATAGTTAGAAGTGAAAAGTTTTTGAAATCGGAATAACTTTCTGAATTCTAACAATCACTTTTAAAATTAAAAAGTAAAAATTAAAAAGTAAAAATTAAAAAGTTTTTGAAATCGGACTATCCTTCTGCATTCAGTCATCAGTTTTTTATGTGTTTAATTTTTTTAAAAATGACTCCTTAAAGGAACTTTTCGATATAAACTTTTCACTTTAAACTTGATTTAAACTTTATTAATAACTCCTTAAAGGAACTTTTCACTATAAACTTTTCACTTTATTAATACTGATTCCTCAAAGGAACTTTTCACTATAAACTTTTCACTTTAAACTTGCTTTAAACTTTTCACTTTAAACTTTATTAATACTGACTCCCTAAAACAACTTTTCACTATAAACTTTTCACTTTTCACTTTCCTAATTCACTATAAACTCTCCTTCCCTCTCTCCTCCGCTTCTCTCTGCAATCTTTTTTTACTTTTAAACAGGTCAGAAAGTTTATTTACATCCTTCCTGTAGCTGAGCTCCACACCGGTACGGTTTCTCTGTCCGGTAGTCAGGTCAACACTTGCTTTATTGAAACCAATCACCCTTATAGATCCATCTTTATTTAATAACCATTCTATCGTAAAATCTGGTGTAAGCAGGCTACGCCGGTTGAGTATAGTAAGCTGGTTGTTATAATCATAGTTTCCACCGGCTTTGAAAATAATGCGTTGGTTGAGTCTAAACCTTAATCCACCCCTGATATTTGCCTGCAACTGGCCTGCAGTGGCTCTCAGGTCAAGGGAAGGATTTATGTCTATATATGTAGATACAACACCATCGGTTGCTCTCTCCAGTTCTCTATTCAGCAGGCCTGTAAGCCAGCCGCTGATAATTCCACCAATTGTATTTGTAGCCAGCGAAAGGGTATTTTGCTGTGACAGGAAACTCTGCTCGCTGGAGATAAAGGAGTTGAACAATAGCAAACTCGCTACCTGGTTCAGCATCTGGTTCTCATCATTTTTAAAATCATCCAGCCTTTTTACCAGGTAAAAATCCCGGTTCAGTTCACTATTGGCTGGAAGTTCAAAATCAAATTTAATCGTGGGTTGACTCAGGCTTCCAGTAATTGTCGATATAATCGTTATATCAGTCCTTAAACCACCTGATCCTGAGGAAAGTGTACCACCAAGTGTACCCAAACTACTGATATCTACATTTTTTGCCAGGTACTCAGCATTAAGGTCTATCTGGGCTTCCAGCGGATCTCCATTCCAAACAATGCTTCCTTCGCTTATAGTAAATGGTTTTTTTAGAAAAGTTTGAAAGTTGAAGGTGTATTCTCCTTTGGTGATCTCATATCGGCCGCTCATACGCATCGGTTCCCTTGTACCTACTCTTATAGCTAGTCTTCCATAACCCTGCCCTTTGATCACATCTCCCGTTTCTTCATCCAGGATCACATCTATTTTACATGCCGGGTTGGCTTCCAGGTTCATGTTCAGTATGAGGTTTGCAGTTTCATTAGGCCTTATATCCGAAGCCATCTCAGTACCAAACTGAATAAACTCAATGTAGTCTACTACATTGCTTTCCTTGGTATCACCTGTCGGTAAATAAATATGGCTGGAATCTGTCAGGCTCGGAGCGCCATCTATATTCATCTCCAGGTTAGTAACCGGCCCGTTCATGGTCATCAGGGCTTTGCCTATCACTGTGCCGTAAAATTGTTCGTTGTCTGCTTTTGTCGTGTTCAGCAACAGCATTTTGTCTGTTTGAAAACGCATGCCTTCAAATGAAAAATCCTGGAAAAAATTATGGTACATTTTTCCCTGCACAGAACCAGTATTGCCCAGTGTATCCCTCACTTTCATGGTGCCCAGATCTATAAAATTCCTTCCAAACTGCAGCAGCTGGCTATCAAACAGGTATTTACATTGAGTATAAGCAATGGTAAGGCTTCCATTATTTATAATAGGAGTTCCGGTAATAAGTTGTCTGCCACCTTCATTTCTAATATTTAATTTCCCTACAGCAATTCCATCCATCTGGCTGAAAACAGTGCCGAGGAAAGGTTCCAGGATTTTAATATTAAATTTCTCTGCTGCAAAATCTATATTCAGGTTATTATTGACGCTGTCTTTTATGTTTAAACCACCATCTATATTAAAAGTGTAGTTTGACTCATCTGCAGATGCTTTAAAATTAATCTGTCCTGTTTCTGTGCTGAGGTCTCCTTCCAGGTTTACTCTTCCCACGTATGTTTCATCCAACTGAAAACTATCTGCCCTTCCTTTAAAAAAAAGTGATGTGCGGCCAAACGGATCGTAGGCTGTAACCGTTCCTGTAACTATACCTTTCAGGGAAGGTTTGGATAAAAAGAATGGCGTAAAGTCCTGCAGGTATATATTTTTCAGTTCTGCTACCAGGTGGGTATTATCGTTGATCTCATCAAGTTCTGTTCCTATAATGATCTCCTGGTTGCCTTGTACAAATTTTACTTCGTTTGCATCAATGAAGTTTTTTCTCACTGTGATCTCCCCGTCTTTTTCTAACTCCCAGCGCTTATCATTTATCACAAATGAAGAGGGAAAGAATTTTATTTTCACGCCATCTGTATAACTCTGTACACTGGCATTGAGTTCCGCCTGGTTCAAAGTTTTGCTTCCGCGGGTTTTAATGGCCAGGTCAGTAATATCCTGGTGTGCTTTTAATTGTATAGAGCTTTCGGGCAAATGAAAACTATCATTGATTACAATCTCATCAATATTTACTATTGCGTTTAATGTATCCCTGGTACCGTTGGCTTCCAGGAGGGTATTAGAGAAAATTTTTCCTGCATAACCAAACTGTGGAATCTGCGCTTTTATTTCCAGCGCATTGTCAGCCAGCCTTAGGTTTCCGCTAATGATAGAGCCATTAAACCCTGAGAGTTTTTGGTCAAAGATCTGCAGGTATTGTTCTACATTTCCTGTACTCACCTGAAAACTAAAGTCTACATCCTTGATTGCACGGGTAGGGGGTTTTATGTAAGCTGGATAATAACGGCTAAGGAAAGTTTTAAAGGCATTTGGCAGACCAGGAATTGAAAAATCACCAACTACTTCTGCATTGATTTCATTACTGTTAAGCGTTAGTTTTTTCTTTCCATCAAGCATAGTAGAAGTAAGGCGAAGGGAATCAAACAATAACCTTGTACTATCATTTTGCAAAACAGCATTACTTAGCTCTGCGGTTCCTAAAAAATTATCGATATTATTCCCGGTAAAATCAAGGTTAACATCACCACTCAGCGAGATGGGTTGTGAGGTAAAACCAAGTGGTTTAAAGTTTAATTTTTGTACTGTTGCATTTAAAGAAAATGAAGGCTTACTTGCTGAGAGATTCAGGGCACCATCCAGGCTGCTTATGATAATATTCGGATCATTTACAGAAACATGCCCCTGGAAGAGTTTCTTATTAAAATCTCCGTTTAGTATGATGTTTTGGTATGTGTAACCATTAAAATAAACCCTGTCTATTTTTCCATCTACCGTACTGTTTATATTGTTCAGCGAAAAGCCTGAACCCCTTACTGTGCCTGTAGCAGCGATAATCCCAAACTCAGGATTATTTAAAAAACTCCCGAGCTGAAAACCATTGGTAGATATCTTGCCACTGTAAGCTGCATTATCGCTGCTGATAATTTTCATATTGATATCGGCTACGATAGTACCCAGGTTTGTCTTCAATGTGCCATATGCAACAAAGTCTTTCAGGAACCCTGTATAGCTTCCCCTGTATTCGATATTCCCAAGTTTGTAAATGGCAGGCTGCGTAACTTTTCTTAATGAAGGTGCAATAGAAGCAAGTTCATTATAAGTTGTGCGTAATTGATTAGTGGAAAAATCGATAAATGTGTTTTCTATATCGGGAAGACCACGCATACTGAGCCTACCTTCAACATAGCTGTTGCCGGTTTTTATTTTAAGGTTGCTTGCGGTAAAATTATCTACTGTGCCTTTGGCATCCCCCTGTATCTCAAAAACCCGGTTCCATTTTTTTAGTTCCGGACCAAAAAAGCCCAGGTCATCTGAATACAATTTACTGCCGGGAATAAAATGTATACCCAATTTTACATTATGTAAAAAGCTGCTGAAATCCTTATTAAAGCTCTGGTATTCCATACTCAAATAATCACCCAGCCTGCTTTTGTTGGTTTGCAGATCCAGGTTTTTAAACTCCATCAGCTCAGGTGTGAACTTCAGGTTTGTGCTAAGCTTTTTTACTATCAGCCCACTTTTTTCTTCTGCTTTTAAGTTGACATTGGCAAACAGGGTATCATTATAAAAATTTACATTCTTCAGGTCTCCGGTAATGTTATTGAACTGTACATGCTGACCATCAAATTGTCCCGGTTCGGTAGAAGACACACCGCCTTTATCATTGATGAATCTGCCATTTTCTATGCGTAGGTCTTTTAAAGTAAGCACCACTCCTGAATTGTTCCATTTGAAGGCAGATACAATTGGTATCTTATTCAACACGACCTGAAGATCATTTGTAGATGTATCTTTCCCATCGTAATCCCGCTGCCAGAAAAGCGGCTCCTGCATATAAATATCCCTGATGGCGATATGACCGGTATTAAAGTTTACCGAATCTGTAACCAGGTCCATCCGTTTTAGAGATACTACCATATTCTGGCCTATCCAACCATCGACCTTATTAAATCTTACATTAGTGAGGTGGACTTCTTTCAGGTCAATGTCTATATCTTTTTTATTTGTACTTTTTTTGGGGGAAGAAAAAAAGTCTACAAGAAACTGGTAATTCCATACAGAATCCTGTCGTTCCATATTAATGACGGCATCTTTAAGCTCCACATTTTTAAGGGAGATATGGTCTTTAAAAATGAACCAGTCAGTTACATTTGCTTTGAGGGCGTCTGCATAGAGGAGGGTATCTTGTTGCCTGTCTTCTACCAATACGCCTTCTGCAATCAATTGATTAAAGAACCTGAAATTTACTTTTTTGATAGAAACCTTTGTGTCCAGTCTTTTGGAAAGATTTTTGGCTACTTTTCCTACGACCCATGTTTGTACGGAGGGTATTTGCAGCAGGCCATATAAAAGAACTACAAGCAGTATAATGCCTATGAAAATGCGGAGTAATATTTTGAAGAATCTGCGCAGAGGGTAAAGTAAAATTTAAGTAATGCCGCAAAAATAGCTATTCCCATGCTACAGTAAGGTTAGTTACAGCTATATTATTGTGAAATTCAGACATTTAATTACGGTTGGAGGTAATGTCATTGAATATTTCCACCATTAGAGAATTAGTTTCATTAAGAATCAAGAATAAAATCTCCCCTATTAAGCCTTAATTCTCTTCATCTCTTAATGAACTTACAGGTAAATATTCTTAACCATTCAGGAATTAAGTTTCATTAAGAAATTAAAAGTGAATATAACCAATCGATGAACTTATGGATAAAACAACTTCAACTTTTAAGTAATAAAATTTCACCCGGCAAGGCTGAATTGCCTTAACTTCTTAATGACCTAAATGGTAAATGTCTAATCTGGTAACTCCCTGAAATACTCATTTACAAATGGTTTTACTGATTTTGTGATATTGGTTGTGAAAAAGTTTATCAATAATCCCTGAGGAGCTTTTAGCAATTTCATATAAGTCATTAAAATTGCTTCATGCACTGGTAGGACATTTTCTATGGCTTTCAGTTCCACAACAATACAATCATTTACCAAAAGGTCAATTTTTAATCGTGTGTCCAACACTATTCCATCATACACAACATCTACAGGAACTTGCTCTTTTACTTCAAAATCATTTTGCTCGAGTTCATATTTCAGGCATTGCTGATATACACTTTCTAAAAGTCCCGGTCCTAAAAGTTTGTGTACCCTTATGGCGCACCCTACAACGTCGTAAGACATTCCTGTAATAAATTGTTTTGTCATATTTTTTAAATTAATAACCTGCTGCGCCATCATCTCCGCGGTGGTCAGCTACAGTTGTAAATGTTCGTGAAGGATTCTTGCCTTTTTTTATCAGGATCATTTCAGTGCGGCCTATCTGTGCAGATTCTTTAATTTGATAACCCATATTTTCCAATGCAGTCCTCGTTTCAGGCTTAAATCCTTTCTCCAGGAAAACAATATCAGGCAGCCATTGGTGATGAAACTTTGGAAGATTAACTGCATTGTGTGCAGAAAGATTAAAATCAATCACATTTACGATGGATTGAAAAACAGAAGTTGTGATCGTAGTGCCACCTGGTGTTCCCACAATCATAAACGGCTGATCATTTTTCAAAATTATTGTTGGGGTCATGCTGCTGAGCATACGTTTCCCCGGAGCGATCGCATTTTTTTCATTACCAACAGCACCATACATATTAGGTACTCCCGGCTTTACACTGAAATCATCCATCTCATTATTTAATAAAAATCCCGCTCCTGTTACTACAGTTTTACTGCCATAGCTACCATTCAAAGTAGTTGTCAGGCTTACAGCATTTCCTTCTTTATCTGCAGTGCATAAATGTGTGGTCTCTGTACTTTCGTATACTGTTCCTTCTTTTATGATATTCGATTTGCCAGCTTTCCCCGGCTCATAATTTTTCATCCTTTCATTAAGGTAGCTTGAATCAGTAATTTGTTTTACCGGCACTTGTACAAAATCCGGATCACCAAGAAAAAATGCCCTGTCAGCATAGGCCCGGCGTTCTGCTTCTATCATTAATTGTGTAGCAGCAGGAGATTGAAAACCCATTGCACCAATGTTTTTTCCTGAAATCATCCCCAGCATTTGTTGTAAAATAATTCCTCCGCTGCTGGGTAATGGCATAGTGATGATCCTGTATCCTTTGTAATTAAAATCGGTTACGGCCCTTTCTTTAGCCTGGTAATTTTTCAAGTCTGCTGCTGAAATAATTCCTCTTCCTTTATTCATTTCGGCAAGCAGCAGTCTTGCTGTTTCGCCTTCGTAGAATCCCGCCTGCCCATTATCTTTTATTCTGCGAAGCGTAGCAGCAAGTTCTGGCTGCACAAGTGTATCTCCTGCTTTCCATGCTGTTGTTTTGGTAAATGCAACCGGTGAAAAATTATATTGTTCAAAATTTTCCTTGTTTTCGTTAAATGACCCTGCCTGCAAGGCTGTAATAGCAAAGCCTTTTTCTGCCAGTTTTATTGCCGGTTCTATCAGGGTTTTTAATGGAAGTTTTGCATATTTCAATGCAGCAAAAATGCCCGCAACAGCTCCGGGAACACCTGCAGATAAATGACCATTTTGAGACAAGGTCATCATAGGATTACCTGCCTTATCCAGGTACATATCCCGTGAGGCCGCAGCCGGTGCGGTTTCCCTGGAATCAATAGCAATATTTTTTCCATCTTTTGTGTGAATGATCATGAAACCACCACCACCAATATTTCCTGCACCCGGATAAACTACTGCAAGTGCCAGTTGGGTAGCAATGGCCGCATCTATAGCATTGCCGCCTTTTTTCAACATTTGCAAACCTGCATTACTAGCCAATGGATGAGCACTAACTACAGCACCATTTTCACTATTTATATCTTTGATTACAGGATATGAATAAGAATTTATGTGTTGGCAACTTGCTGCAGTAGAAATAACGGCAAAGCAAAAAAATAAAAAACAGTAGAGGCGCATATCTTTTTATTATTGAAGTTAGATTTTTTTCAAATCCTTCCTTCATTTATCCTACATTATGCCTTTGAAAAGAATTTGTAAATTTATCTATATTACAAAGCACCAGTTTGTGATCAAAAAACTACAATCATGTTTTATCAAGGTAAAGAAATATCGTTTCCCGCCATTACGCAGATAAGCTTTTTCAAAGTTTTGGACGGCTTACAGCAAAAAGTAAATAACAATGCGCCTGATGCTGGGTATGCAAAAGCACTTCTTGAGAAGGCAGCAGATTTCCCTCAACTACGCACCGGGATTGATAAAGAAGATTTTGATCAAAATCATGAAGTGGTACAGGAGTTATGTGCTACTTTATTTCCTGAAGTTCTGCTCACCAATGAGATCAAGGGAATAATGCCACCATTTGAATTTAAGCCATTTTATAAGAGTACAAGACTGGAGAGCATTATCGATGTTTCGGATAGTGATTTTAGTTTCGATCTGAATAATTATAGCGAAGATCAATTATATATATTCGGTTGCATTGCCATCCTGGGAATTTACTATAAGTACAATGTGTCATCCGGTCTGGCTACCGCGGCAGATATATACAATAAAGAAACCGGTTTTACTAAAACCTATCGCCTGGCGATGAATGGCGATTTGATGGAAGTAATTCCATTGGAAAATGCAGTGGAAATAACCGAAAAGGACTACAGGGAACTTTTGGACGACTATGATAATATTGATATTTGGAAAAAGAAATTTCCTCCAAACAGTTGGTTAATACGTGGTATCATGCTCATTAACCTGATGGACATCACCATTGAGCATACGCTTGCCTCCATCACTTCTGACCTTTTGAAAAACTCTGCGGATACCCTGGAAAAACTGCCTCATGAAATGCGTATATTATTTGGCATCCCAAACTTAAATGTTGGGTTCCTGCTTTATGAAGATGGGCATATGGCCAACCCTTTCAGACAAGGTGTGCGTAATTTTTTGATGGAGGATAAAGCAACGCTTTCTGTAAAAGAAAATTTTTGTCCAGAAACTTGTCAGGAACTGATAGGAAAAAAGCAATCCCTCATCATTACAGATATGATGAAGTACGACCAGGAGCATTGCAGTAATGCTTCCCAAATATTACAGAAGCAAGATGTGGGAAGTTATATATTAGCGCCAATATTAAAAGGAGATGAATGCCTGGGCTTCCTGGAGCTTACTTCTGCAAAAAAGTATGAGCTGAATGCTGCTATGGCTGAAAAGTTAAAAGCGTTGATGCCAATATTTTCAATGGCGATAAACAGGTTGAGGAATGAAAATAGAAATCGTCGGGAAGCGATAATACAACAACAATGTACCACCATTCATTCTTCAGTAAAATGGCGGTTTGAGCAAGAGGCAGATTTGTTTATGGCCAGGGAACTTGCAGGAGAGAAGGCATCGTTTAATGATATTGTTTTTGCAAATGTTTATCCGCTATACGGGCAGTTAGATATCAAAAGCTCCTCCGAGCGAAGGAACAAGGCAGTGCAATCAGATCTCCTGGCCCAACTGGAGATGGCAGATGAAATATTAAATGAAGTATTAAAGGAAAGCAGTTTGCCATTATTGGAGGAGATTGGTTTCCGTTTGAAAAACTTTCATTCTACAGTACATTCTGGTCTTGCTGCAGGTAGTGAGCATTCTATCGCCTGGTTTTTTGAGCATGATGTGCATCCACTCTTGCTACAAATGAAAACGTCTGCCGGGAAAGTAGGAGAAATGATCAGTGTATATTTTGATACACTACATCCTGAAATGCATTCTATTTACCGGCTTCGAAAAAATTATGATGAAACAATTAATAAGGTAAATAAACTTTTGGCTGCGTTGCTCGATGACAAACAGGAAGAAGCTCAGCAAATGTTCCCCCATTATTTTGAACGATATAAAACGGATGGACTGGAGTACAACATGTATGTTGGAGAAAGTATCAGCCGAAATAAAAAATTCGACCTTGTTTACCTGAACAACCTGCAGCTCTGGCAACTTATAGTAACCTGTGAGATGGAACAAAAATTCCGGGAGATAAAAACAACCCTGCAATCTGACCTGGAGATTGCTTCTCTCATCCTGGTGTACAACACACCTATGTCAGTACAATTCAGGATGGATGAAAAAAAGTTTGATGTGGAAGGGGCCTATAATGCACGATATGAAATTGTGAAAAAAAGAATAGATAAATCACATATAAAAGGTACTAAAGAAAGAATCACACAACCCGGTAAAATAGCTATTGTTTATACCTCTGATGATGATGCCGCCATTTATTCACGGTACATTTCTTTCCTGGAAAATAAACAATTACTATTGCCCGACAGTACTGAGTTTTTGCAGATAGAAGACCTGCCAGGTATTAAGGGTTTGAAGGCGATAAGGGTTTCTGTAAATTATACTGAAGAAGCTAAGGAGCCCGATTTTGACATAAATAAAGTGGTGGAAAGCGTAACGTCGTAATTATTTCTTTATCTTTTTACTCAAATAATAATGCCATAGAAAATAACTCGCCAGGGTGCGATAAGGCCGCCATGTTTCAGCAGTTTCCATCATCTCTTCTGCAGTTTTACAATCGGTGAGTGCTTTCATCGTATTCCTGATCGCTATATCTCCTATCGGAAAAATGTCTTTGGCTTGCAGGCAAAACATCAGGTAAACATCTATAGTCCAGTTCCCTATTCCTTTTACTGACATAAGCACTTCTCTTACCTCAGCCTCTGGTAGGTTGGATAAATTTTCCAGGTCAGGCTTTTTATTGATCACTGCTTCTGATAATGCCCTGAGGTAAGAAGATTTCTGCCGGCTTACCTGGCAATTTCTCATGGCTTCATCCGACAGCTTCAATATTCTCTTTGGCGAAATGCTGCCAAGATGATCTTTTAATTTCTTGAAATGCGCTGCAGCAGATGCAAGGCTTACCTGTTGTTCCAGTATGATCATGCATAAGGATTCAAATCCTTCTGGCCTTTGCCAGTTTGGTGGTGCCCCATAGGTGTCATGTATTTTTTTAAAAACCGGATCGAGATCGATCAGTTTTTTTATGTCTTTGTCATTCACGATCTGCATCTGCTATTTTTTTTCTTTTTTGAGAAAAGTAAACATACAAAGGCGCACCGCAAATCATCAAAACAACTCCAGCAAGAGATTGTCCAGGGCTTGTCATCACTGTATTACCAATTAATACAATGCTAAATAAAATAAGTATGATTTGTATGTAAGGATATCCTGCTACAGGAATAGTAATTGTTTTGTTTCTTTTTAGTTTGATCAGTGCGATAGCCAGTACACCATAAAATAAATAATTGGCCAGCACTGCCAGGTTGCTCAACAGCTCAAAAGAACCGGACACTACCAACAAGGAACTCCAAATGGCAGTAAGGAGTAAAGAAATATAAGGCGTATGAAAACGCTTGTGTACCCTGGCCGCAGGTGTAAAAAAATAATTTTCCTGCGCCATCCTGAAATATATCCGGCTGTGAGAAAGTAGCACAGCATTCAGGGATCCGAAAACACTGATGACGATGAGTAAAAGAATAAAAAATTCGCCGGCATTGCCAAGCATTTCTTTTGCTACAACTGCTGCTCCGATTTCATCGCTTCCAACAGCAGCCAAAGCGGGCAGGGGAAGCACATACATATAAACAACATTTACCAAAACATACAGGAACATGGCAATAGAAATTCCCCCAACCACGGCACGGGGAACATTTCTTTTTGGGTTTTTTATTTCGCCGGTGATAAAAGTAATATCCAGCCAGCCATCATAAGCCCAGAGTACACTGAGCATTGCCACAAAAAATACAGAAAAAAATGAACTCCCTTTTATGCCGGCAAGGGTTTCTGTGGTGCTCACTTCTGCACCTTCAGCCGGAGAAAAAACAAACAATCCGGCAATGATCAGGAATAGTATACCTGCGATTTTGGCCACTGTAAAAATGTTATTCAGGATGCCGCTATTTTTCACGCCACGATAATTGATCCAGGATAGAATTATTATGGTGCCCACTGCCAGGATCTTGATGCCCGAATTGGCAAAAGGGTAAACCAGTTCAGCAATATTTACCTGGTCCCAAAACGCCAGGGGATTGGGCAATGGTAAAATAGAATTTACAGCCTGTGCAAAAATATAAGCCAATGCCGCCGCAGAAGCAGTACCTATAATAGTGAAGTCAGTCCAGCCAAAAATGAAGGAAAAGAAATTGCCAAAAGATAACCTCAGGTATTCATACACACCACCTGATTCTTCGGTGAGAGAGGCCAGGCCGGAAACATTCAAAGCACCAAAAATGGTGATTATGCCAGCAAGCACCCAGGCAGTCAAAATCCAGGTTTCGCTAAGCCCGGTTTGTGCAAGAGGAATTATTTTTTTATACACTCCGGACCCAATCATTACACCTGTAACCAATAAGATGGCCGTGCCCACACCGACTGCACGAATGAGTTTTGGTTTTGATTGAGTACTCATAATTGTTTTTCTTTCTTATTATAAAGGTTGAAATTAAAGGTTTTTGAAAAGGTAAGTTATTCTCCAAACGAATCAAATTGATTATTGAGTATAACGCAAATGATTCCTCAAACATAATTCCGGTCACAATCGTTATTTTAGCAGCATTGCGTGAGTATGACTATTGATCCTTGTCCTGATTTTATTAAACACTAACAGGACATCAAATTCATAAGATCGCTGTATTTATATTTTACCCCCGCCTTGCGGGATCTACGATTTTTAATTTTTTAATTTTTAATTCAATGATCAGATTGAGTTTGCTTTTGAGCTGTATGTTCACCTATTTAATCTCCACCGCCCAGGCACTAAAACAATACTCTGCAGCTGAGGTGTACCAGGAACTAAAATCACTTCCTGTGTTTGGATCTGTTTTATATATAGCAGCTCATCCCGATGATGAAAACACCAGGCTCCTGGCCTATTTGGCAAATGGCCGCCACCTGAGAACCGGGTACCTGAGTATTACACGTGGCGATGGCGGACAGAACCTGATAGGCGATGATCAGGGTATTGATCTTGGCCTGGTACGCACCCAGGAATTACTTGCGGCCAGGAGAATAGATGGGGCACAACAATTTTTTACCCGTGCTTTTGATTTCGGTTATAGCAAAAGCCCGGAAGAAGCACTACGCATCTGGGGCCACGATCAGGTGTTGGCCGATGTGGTTTGGGTAATCAGGAATTTCAGACCAGATGTCATCATCACCAGGTTTCCAACTACCGGCGAAGGTGGGCATGGTCACCATACTGCTTCTGCAATATTGGCCGGGGAGGCTTTTGATGCAGCTGCAGATCCAAAAATGTTTCCTGATCAGTTGGCGTTTGTACTGCCCTGGCAGGCAAAGCGTTTGCTCTGGAACACATTTAATTTTGGCGGAAATAATACCACAAGAGAAGAACAGCTGAAGATGGATGTGGGAGGTTTTAATGCTATATTAGGTAAAAGTTATGGAGAACTTGCCGCCGAAAGCCGCAGCCAGCACAAGAGCCAGGGATTTGGTGTGGCAGGCCAGCGTGGTTCGGTACAGGAATATTTTAAAACTATAAAAGGTATTCCCCCGGTAAATGACCTGATGGATGGAGTAGATGGTAGTGGTTTCAATGAAGTGTTTACAGATAAGGCGGCTGCAGAAAAATATCATTCCGGCGCAAGGCAGCTGGTAGCAGATTTTTCCATTTCTTCTCCTAAAAATATAGTACCTGACCTGTTGAAATTAAAAGACTTTAAACCAAAAAAAGACCTCGATGCCATTGCCATGCATGCCGGAGGTATTTATGCAGAAGCAATCGCTGCACAGCAAATGCATGCTGTTGGTGATAGTATGGATATCAGTTTTATTTTGAACAACAGGGATAGTCTTCCTATCATTGGCGCAGAAGTTTTGTATAGGGATCAAAGGTTTTCTTTCCCTGCTATTTTGCCAAATGAAAATGCGGTGATCAAGGGAAAACTTTATCTACCAGCTGAAGCAACCACCCAACCTTACTGGCTGAAAATGCCAAAGGAAACCGGCAGTTATATCATAGATGAAATGAAAAATGTTGGTAAGCCGGAGAACGATCCGCCATCTGCAGAATTTGTTGTGAGAAGCCAATACGGAACAATCAATTCTACCGTTCCTATCCTGTATAAGTTTACAGATCCTGTAAAAGCGGAATTATACGAGCCAATACAAATAGATGATCCTGTAAGCGTACATGTATCTCCATCTTTATTGATATTTAATAATGAAAGACCTGCAGAAAAACTTTCTATCACTTATAGCATTAAAGCAAACACAGCCTACAAAGGGCCTTTAAAATTATTTCGTGATCTCAATGGCGTACAAACCATTGTATTGGATACCACAGTGAATTTTGTAAAAGGTGAAATTTTCTATTGGAGTAATTTGGAATCTGGCAGCAAGCTTTCTGTAAATAACGTATCTACACTTTCTGCAGCGGTCCAATTAAATAACAAGCATCTTTACAATCATGCCATTGAAAAAATATCTTATGACCATATACCAGATATTTTTTATTCCTATAAGGATACTGCAAGCTTATTAAAAATGGACCTTAAGCTTGCAGGCACGAAAGCCGGATACATTGCAGGAGCCGGAGATAAAGTTCCTGAAGCAATGACGCAAATGGGCTATACAGTAACCATGCTGAATGCAGCAGACATCACACCGGCAAACCTGGCAAAATATGATGTAATCGTTACAGGGGTAAGGGCCTATAATATTCATGGATGGCTGAGTGATAAATATGTGCTGCTAATGAATTATGTAAAAAATGGCGGAACGTTGGTGGTGCAATACAATACAAACAATTCTTTTGGCCCGGTAAAAGCTAAGATCTCTCCTTATCCATTCAATATTTCCAGAACCAGGGTTACTGATGAAAATGCCAAAGTAAATTTTGTAGATCCTTCATCGCCGATATTAAATTATCCTAATAAAATAACCCAAAAAGATTTTGATGGCTGGATACAGGAAAGAAGTATTTACCAGGCAGAAAATGCTGATGCACATTACCAAAAAGTTTTTACCATGAACGATTCCGGGGAAGCTCCATCTGATGGAAGCCTGCTGGTAGCTGATTATGGGAAAGGAAAATTTGTGTACACAGGTCTTGTATTCTTTCGTGAATTACCGGCTGCAGTACCCGGAGCTTTCAGGCTTTGGGCAAATATCCTGGCAAAGAAAAAATAATATCACCCCAAGACATAATGTAGCATAATGAGTTTAATAGACTGGATCATACTGGTGACTGTGCTTGCGGGTATTATAGCCTGGGGCGTTTATAAAAGCCGGACAACTAAAAACCTGGATGGGTATTTTCTCAGCAACCGTTCCATGCCGTGGTACCTGGTTCTCCTGAGTATTATGGGCACACAGGCCAGTGCCATAACTTACCTTACCGGTCCGGGACAAGCTTACACAGATGGAATGCGGTTCGTGCAATATTATTTCGGTTTACCTTTTGCCATGATCGTGATCGGGTATTTTTTTGTGCCTGTTTTCAGTCGGCTGAAAGTATATACCGCTTACGAGTTTCTAGAAAATCGTTTCGACCTGAAGACTAGAACCTTCACTTCATTTTTGTTTCTGCTGAGCAGGGGGCTGAGTACCGGCGTTAGTATTTATGCACCCTCACTTATCCTTAGCAGCCTCATGGGCTGGAATATCTACATCACCAATGTGGTTATGGGCGGTCTGCTTATAACTTATACCATCACAGGCGGAGCAAGGGCTGTGGCTTATACCCAAACGCTGCAGATGATCATTGTATTTATTTCTTTGTTTCTCATTGGTTACATAGCTGTGAGTCTTTTGCCCGAGGGAATGGGTTTTAGAGATGCGGTGAAGGAGGCAGCATCTTACGGAAAAATGAATGTGATCACCACCGGTTTTACAGAGAATGGTTTTGACTGGAAGGATAAATACAATATCTGGAGCGGGTTGATCGGGGGCTTCTTTTTAGCACTGAGTTATTTTGGAACCGATCATAGCCAGGTAGGGCGCTACCTCACTGCAAAGTCAGCCAAAGAAAGTCGAAAAGGTTTACTAATGAACGGAGTGGTAAAAGTGCCGATGCAGTTTTTCATTTTGCTTTTGGGTATTCTTATTTTTACTTTTTACCTCTATCATAAGGCTCCTGTTTTTTTTGATAATGGAAAAGCAGAACTGGCCATGAAAACAGCTTACGGCCCACAATTACAAACCCTGGAAGCAAAATACAACCAGGCTTTTACCAGCGGAAAAACAGAAGAAGCAAAAGGGTACCGGGCCGATTATAAGAAAGTAATTGAAAAAGCTTTGCCGGGTGAAGAAGCCAATGATGCAAATTTTATTTTTCTCCGTTTTGTAAAAGATAATTTGCCGATAGGATTGATAGGCCTTTTATTCGCTGTTATATTTTTATCCGCCTGGGGAAGTATAGCAGGTGCATTAAATTCCCTGGCAGCATGTACTGTGGTTGATTTTCATAAAAAGTTTATCAAGCCAAAAGAAAAACCCTTAGACGATTATAAAGTCAGCCAGTGGTATAGTTTTGGCTGGGGTATATTTTGCATCTTTATAGCCATGTTTGCCAATAATATTGGTAACAGCCTTATAGAAGCAGTGAATATTTTAGGGTCTCTTTTTTACGGTGTAATATTGGGAATCTTCCTGGTAGCTATCTGGATAAAATATGTAGGAGCCAGGGCTGTTTTTATAGCTGCAATCCTTTCTGAAATTGCTATCATTACTATTTATAAACTAGACGTTATTTCTTTTCTGTGGCTCAATGTCATTGGTGCAGTACTCGTAGTGATGGTATCCATTTTATTGCAGTTTTTTATGCCAGGGAAACATAAAGCATCACCCATATCATAAATAACAAAGCCCATGAATTTTCATGGGCTTTGTGGTCAATATGGTTCTACTGAACGGGCTTACAATTTCTTTAATAAGTCCTGGTTCATTTTTATATAATCTTCATTCTTTGCTTGTTTGGCAAGTTCGAGCGAAGTGTTTGCACTGGCTTTTGCAGCAACTTTATCACCCATGTCTTTTTCTATTTTGGCTTTGTACAACCACATATAAAAAGCCTTAGGGTTGTCTTTAACTGCCATATTTATGTTCTCCAGTGCCTTTGCAGCATCCTTGTCATACTCATTGTAGAACTGTGCTGCCTGCCAGTAAGGCTTTTTCGTCATATTCGCCATTGCCTGCTCTACATTAGCCCTCATTTTTACATTGAAGTTGTAAGCAGTTATTGGTAAGGCCACCATGGTGCGGTCCCATCTTATTTCAAGAATACAGGTAGATGGAAGTACACTGGTAAATTCCATCGTAAAGCTTTCAGCTTTGGTTTTTGACTTAAAAGATTTTACGGTGAATCGTGCCACGTCATCAGATTCTTTGTAGCTGTCGCTTCCCCAGTTTGAAACGCCTTTGTTCAAAATAATCTGCCAGGTATTCTGACCAGGAATAGTGTAGAGTGCGTAAGTGCCTGTATCTATTTTCTTTCCCATTATTTCTACCTCTTCAGTAAATTTAATGAGTGTGGCTGCATTAGCGCCGGTACGCCAAACCTTATCGTAAGGAACAAGGTCTCCAAAGATTGTACGTCCCTTTGCTATAGGGCGACTGTAAGTCAGTTCTATTGCACCAAGGGAAAAATTTTGTTTCACCATGGCAGTTGGGGAAGGGGCCGGCATTTTCAATTGAGCAAAGCCTGTGAGCATAAATGCCGAACATACCAGCGTAAAAATTATTCTTTTCATGTGTTTTATTTTTTGTTTTTAATTAAAATACGAATGACGCACGATAATCATTTCCATAATAAGAAGATTTTGATGGAAATATTTACCGAACTTTTGTGAATTTATAAATTGTTGTTGAGAAAGATAGCTTTTTTATTCAAAATGAATTTTCACCATCTGGTAAATCAGCCTGTTGTTCAGCATTTGTGACGTGCCGGAATGATGCTCAGAATATCCCTGGAGGCCAAGTAAACCGGCTGCGTTGCCTTTGTTGATGGCTATCTCAAGGTAGCCGGCAGAATTAAATATGGCTAATTTTTCTCCTTCCTGCACATCAGCATAACTATCACTTATTTTATCAATAACCTCATCTCTTTTAAAAACAATCTTAAATTTCCGGCCTTTTCTTTGTTCTTCAAAAGCTTCCTGTGTAATATTGACAACCACATTTTCAAAATTATCTATAAAGATGATTTGTCCTTCCATCCAATCTGCTCCCAGTTTTGGCCGGAATGGATTCTTGACCTGGATCTGAATTTCTTCGTTTCCTACCTGCTCCATTTTTTTGCCTTGCAATAATTTGTTGTACGCATCTGCAATAATTCCGGCACAGGTGAAAATTGTTTTGGGGGCATTAACAGGGAAAGGAATGGCCACTACTACCTCGGGTTCTTCTTCCAGTACCATCGTGAGCAACCCATTGTCTGCACAGCCTATGTACTGCCCTTTGTGTTCTGCCAGGAGCATATGTTTTGGCCTGTCGTCAAAAACATTTACCAGGATAATATGCAGGCTAGTTACAGGATAATTCTGAATTACATTTTTGCAGATGTATGCTGCCTGTGGAAAATTATAAGGTGATAACTGGTGGGTGATATCTATGATCTGGAAACTATCATTCACCTGCAACAATCTACCTTTTATAGCGCCGGGAACAAAGTCCTGTATGCCCAGATCGGTAGAAAGTGTAATTAAAGGCATGGAATGAAACTGTTATAAAGAAATGTTGATTTGAATAAAATTAAAGAATTGAAAGGAAAGACCCCTGAAAGAAACGATAAAGCTGGTATTGTTGCGTTATTTATTTTTCAGGTTACTTAACCAGTTCTTTTTTATTGTAAAAAAATTTCCTGGTGAGCTTATCAGTCCAGGCAGGGAAAAATTTATTCATGAAGACAGTTCTTTTGCCGGTAAAAGTGAGCACCAGCAACCTTTTTCTTCCTGCAATGGCTTTCAAAATGTGGGTGGCACATTCTTCTGCACTCATCAGGCTTTTTTCATCAAGCGGGGATTCTCCGTGGCTTTCTGCACTGGCATTTAATGCTGCATTCCTGATGTTAGTTTGGGTGAAGCCCGGACAAACACAGAGCACATTTACCTCGTCCTCTATCAGCTCTGTTCGGATGGCCTCCAGAAGCCCATTTACAGCAAATTTGCTGGCACTGTAACCGCTTCTGCCAGGTAAGCCTCTGAAACCTGCAATGGAAGAAATTCCTACTATATCTCCTTTCTGGGCAAGTATCGTAGTCAAGGCAAGTTTGGTACAGTACAAAGTCCCGAAATAGTTAATGTCCATCAGTTTTCTGAAAACGTCTATTTCTGCATGTTTTAGTTCTGCCCGCATAGACATTCCTGCATTGTTGATCAGGATATCAATCCTTCCAAATGTTTCTATTGTTGCATGTATAAACTGTTCACAATCTTCCAACTTACTTACATCAGCTGCCAGGCAAAAGAAGTTTTCACCGGTATGCTGCTCTTTCATTCTTTGTAGCTTTTCCTCAGAACGGCCACAGGTGGCTACCATGCTGCCATGCTGCAGGAGTTGTTCTGCAAGCGCTTTACCAATGCCTTCAGTACCACCCGTAATGGCTACGACTTTGTTTTTAAAATAATTGTTCATGTTATTGTATCAAAATCAAACAAATGAATTTTTAATCCTGTTTATAGAAGCGGGTTGCAAAAATACGTTTTCAAAATTTCTGGATTTTTTTTTGAAATAATTTGGTGAAAAAAGAATTTGCCATTACTTTTGCCATCCTTTAAAAAAAGGAATGATTCTGTAGCTCAGTTGGTAGAGCAATACACTTTTAATGTATGGGTCCTGGGTTCGAGTCCCAGCGGGATCACTAAGGTTGTCAGAAATGGCAATCTTTTTTATTTTGTAGCTGTTTTGTAAACCTTATTTGATCTCTATTGGTAGAGCATCCCGATTGTAGATCGGGAGGGTCCTGGGTTCGAGTCCCAGCGGGATCACAAAACCCATTATTGCCAAGAAATCTTTCTGTATTCGCCAATAGCAACAGCTTTTCAATTTAACTGCATTGGGTGCAATCATCGTTCCACTTAATGTTTTCTTTTTGGAAGTGTTGGTCACTCTTCATATACATTATTTAAAACCCGGCAGTTCCTAGCCAGATCTGTGGTCACACAATCGTTTAAAAAGAAAATCGAATTAGTCCGGATTTAACCATACTTCAATATTGATAAGCATTAATTGCATAAACTTTTTAACCCTTAAATCACCTGGATCGTATTTAGAAAAATAAAAAAAAGTATGCCCTTAAAATTATAATAAATAATGCGGAGGTGTTTTGAACAGGCTAATGTTTAAAGTAACATTGGATTATGAGACTAAACTTTTATCTATTTTTCTTTAAAGTAGACAATATGATAATTTTCATTTCTATTGGTACTATATCCGCTGAGAATTAATGAGTCACTAGTGATTTCCAGTTTTTCACATCTTTTGCTCTCCTGGTAAGGAAAGAATAATATCTCCTGACTTTACTTCCTTTATGTTATTAACGTTGAATAAGCATTTGGTCGAAATCTCGAAATTTTGAAATTTTAGTTTTCCCGGTATTCCTTCTTCTATAAACTTAGCAGTAGAGTTTTTAAATTCGATCACACGGTAAGGGTATTTGTCTTCCTTCCATTTCCCTTGTAATTGTTCAATAATTTCATTGGAATTAATTTTTGCATTTATTTCTATCGCCTCTAAAGCTTCTGAGCTTACTTCATTCGTAACAGGAGATTCAACGTTTACTTCTGTAATTTTATTCTTGCAGGAAATAAAAAACATTGCAAGAATAATTAAACAAGTGCTGATTTTTTTCATAGGTTATTTTAGAAAAGAATTTATTTTATTCGCAAAGCTAGATTAATGGATACTACTTTGTTCTATCCGGTCACTTTAAATGAAATTTTTAGGTTGTGAGAAATATACTTCATTGGTTGCATATCAAAAAAAGCTATTAAAAGGGATCTTTTGAAGCAAGTTCTTTTAATTCAAATTCAATTCACAGCCTTAACCTTATGTGATGTTTTCTCTGACATGGAAATATTCTATACGTTAGTATAGTCAGATGCAATATGTTTTCACCCGGGTCAGTGTGCTAATTGGGCGCAAAAATAGCTTGCGTAAAAACCATTAAAAAGCACGAATCGCTCTTACACGTATTGTGTTGTCGTTCTTGGCGTAACTGCCCAAAAAGAAACCACCGAAAATAACAGCCAGGGCATTGTTGATGTTATCTTCTGTAGAGCTCCAATAGATGGCGCTACTAAATCCTCCCACTACGGATCTTTGATCATTTAATAAACGCAACTCATCTTGTGCGGGTAGATACCAATCGCCATAGGTGATGCCCCCTACTGTTACGGAATAGTCGGCACAAATTTTTGCTGCAAAATTCCCTACCTGGTTATCTGGCATTTGAGCTGCTACTATTAGTGTTGTATTCATGTCTCCCGACTTCACTCCAAGATTAACGGCACCTGTATTTCGGTTGATTCCATTGCGCCAGGCTATGCCTGTGCTATTGTCACTCGTGGCGGCAATTAACCCATGTTGCCCATTATCATAAATATGGTAAACGATGCCACCGCCATAGTTTTCACCTATAAAGTGCACAGAAGAATACCACGCAGTTCCGTTGTAAACCTGGTAAGCCTTGATGCTGCTGTTGTAGATAGTAAGTCCTGTAGCCGGCGACACTATTGCATTGCGTTGGGTAGAGTCCATACGGGGAGGCAAGAATCCTTTTGTAGTACTGATCACAGCCAATTGCGCTGATGGGTGGGGGGCAATACCGATTGCAACTTGTGCCTTTGCACTTACAGCGGCACTAAGTAATAAAACAAAAAGTAAATGCTTTGCTTGTTTCATGATATATGTATTTGAATTGAATGCTTCAGTATGGTTTTGAAATAGTTTTATATTAACTCACCCGGTTTATTCCTTGCTTCCCTGATATATTCTTTCTTTAAGCCGGGAACAGTCTTCCCGTAGGATAGTAAAACTGTATTTAAATAAGTTGAGTTTAAAATGCACGAATTGCACGCACACGATATGTACTTTGTTTTGGGTAAAATCCTGCATTAATGCCAGAAGCATTTTGTCCCCAGGCATTATATTGATCATATTCTGTAGAACTCCAATACACATTATCCTGGAAGCCTCCGACCACAGATTTTCGAAGAATCAAATAGTACAACTCTTCTTGCGACGGTAGATAGTAATCATTATACCTGATGCCGCCTACAGTAACGGAATATGCGGCACAAAGTTTTGCGGCAAAACTTCCTGACGTATTATCAGGAAGTTGCGTGGCAATGATCAATGTTGTATTTATGGCACCTGCGTATGTGCCGCCGCCACTGGCGGCAGTAACACGGCTACTCCCGTTATACCATTGTATGGATGTACTTATGTCTGCTGTCGCTGCAATTAATCCATGTTGCCCGTTATCATATATCTCAAAGACAATTCCCCCGCCGTATCTCTCACCTATATAATGCACAGTAGAATACCAGGCTGTTCCATTATAGCACTCAAAGGCTTTGTTGTTTATATTGTAAATAGTGAGGCCGGCAACGGGGGATACAATAGCATTGCGTTGGATAGAGTCCATACGGGGTGGAAGAAAACCACTGTTGGTGCTACTCACATCGAGTTGTGCAGATGCAGCCGGAGCAGTGCCAATGCCCAACTGTGCCTTTGCACCTAAATTTGCGAGAAGAAATATTCCGATTAGGAGACGTTGAACCTGTATCATAAAAGTCGTTTTTAAATTTCCGGTATTGTTTTGAAAGTTTGTTTTAATGTATCACTATTAAATGCTGCAAGTTTTGCATCTCTTAATCAACTCATTCCTTAATTCTTATGTATCTCCACCGACGATGCAAGTGAAAGCATAAGTTCATAATTTATATCGATGTGCTTTCATGTTAGCGTTTATAATCAAAAAGAACGAACAGCCCGAACATATAATGTCACGTTTTTGGGGGCGTAGCCGATACCGCCATCGGTTGAATTAACGGCGCTTGCTCCCCCGGTATCCAATTCTGTAGAGGAATAATAATTTTTATTCGTACCTATTCCAAGCATGGTTTTTTGGAGAATCATCAAGTACAACTCTAGTCTTGAAGGTAAGTACCAATCATTATATGTAACCCCTCCCTGGTAAGCGGAATAACCGGCACAGGCTTTTGCAGCAAAATTGCCATATTGATTATCTGCCATTTGTGTTGCAATTATCAATTTTGTATTCATAGCCCCTGCGTTCACGCCATCCCCTGTGGTACCTGTACGACGGTATACACCATTATACCATTGTAGTTGTGTTGCACTTGCGTCCTGGGTAGCGGCAATTAATCCATGTTGCCCGTTATCATATATATAATAGATAATTCCTCCACCGTAGTTTTCGCCTATAAAATGCACAGTGGAATACCATGCATTTCCATTGTAAACCTCGTAAGCATTGATGCTTGTATTATAAATAGTAAGTCCTTGAGGCAGGAATGCAATGGCATTGCGTTGGGTAGTGTTCATGCGGGGTGGCAGAAAACCTTTGCTGGTGCTGATCACATCTAACTGCGCAGATGCAGCTGGGGGGCCGCCAATACCCACCTGCGCCCTTACACTTACCGAAGCAATAAGTAATAAAATAAAAAGCAGTCGCTTTACTTGTTTCATGGTAATAGAATTTGAAATGAATGCTCCTTTCGTTGTGAAGGATTCTTTTAGAATTTTGTTTATTGTATCAGTATTTTTTCCGCGGTGTTTTTTGCCTTTAATAAATAAGTGCCCCTGGCATAGTGACTTACATCTATTGTTTTTATACCGGCAATTACATTTTCCTGCCACAGCAATTTTCCATCTGCAGCGTATAATGAAAGAACGCTGGTTTCATGTACCTGCACTTTGATAACAGCGTTAGTTATAGGGTTACCGATAACTGTAAATGGCAGATCTGTTTTATTGAATTGCAACATGCGGACTATACTGTAGGTGCTACGGCTATCCAGGTCTGTTTGCAGTACGCGGTAATAATTAATACCCGCAGAAGGGCCGCTGTGTAGATAACTGTAATTGTTCATGCTATTGCTATTAACGGCCGCCAGCACCAGACCAACGGTGGTCCAGGTTAAGCCATTGGTACTGTGCTGCACCGTAAAGTCCCGGGTGTTTTGCTCCTGCATGGTTGTCCAGGAGAGGTATGAAGATTGGTTTTGCCTGGTTGCGGTAAAGGATAGCCATGTAACAGGAAGGACATTTTGCGCATTTGCCAATGTAAGTTCATTGAGTACAACAGCTGTTATACTGTTGGTGAGTACAAAATTATTTGTCGCATCTCTTGCAGAGGCAGGAAATGCAAACCAGTTTGTTCCATTATGAATATTCAGGCCCAGGAAAGTTTCGGGAATACCATTCAACTCTGCCCCGTCACGGTAATTGATCTTTATTGAACCGCTGAAGGCCGCAGTACTATTATTAAACCTGTATACCCTTGAGATATATGGATTAGGATATGTGTGAGAAACGCTTGTAAATTTATCCAGCGTGTTGTTACTGAAAGTAAAATCTGCAGTAGGAATAATCGTGATGCTGTCTGCCACAATAGTAGTACCGCTCTTTATGGTTAACCCGGTGGTGCCGAAACTCAATAATTGTCCCTGTGCAATTGAGGTACCGCACATAACCAGGCAAAAAAATATGATTCTCATTTATTTTTTTTTAATAATTGTCAATGGAAACAAAACGTTAGTAAACTTTATTTTTCATGTGGAATACAAAAAATGGACTTGGTCAATAATGATAATGAAGACACTGACATTTCCTCCTTGTTTTGTATTGTAAAACTCCATGTTTTTTTGTTGCCCCCCAATCCCTAATCTTAGGGATAGGATCTACGGCGAAAAAACACGTTGAGAAAAAGATATGATGTTAAGGTCTACGTACGATAGCTGATTCGGAGTGAAAGCATTGCAATAATAAGTTAGTATTTACCTGGTGCCAGGGAGAATGAAAGTTCTGTTTCTTGTGCTACGTACCTGGACGCCAGGAGTCATACATAACGTGCCTTGCAGCAAACATTGCCGGGAATAACGATATGTAGATTTAGGCCATCCTGTTGCCAATAACCCTCAATTATTTTCAGTGGTCATACTTTGAAAAAGCTTTAGTCACAGCTTCGGTTGCAGAGTGCACATGCAACTTTTCATAGATCTTTTTAAGGTGAGAATTTACAGTATGAAAAGTGATAGAACCCGCTTCTGCAATCATTTTGTAACTCATACCTTTTCCCAGCATTGACAAAATTTCAATCTCTCTTTTGGTAAGGTTAAACTGGTTCACCCTTTTGGTTTTGTGCGTAGATTGCTCTGTGAACATATCCAGTACTTTTCTTGCAACAGACGATGTCATTGGTGCACCACCATCCAATACATCCCGGATGCCTTCAATCAATTTATCCGGGTTTGTTTTCTTTAAGAAATATCCATGAGCGCCGTCGTGTATGGCGGTAAATATTTTCTCTTCATCTTCAAAAACGGTTTGCATAATTATAAAAACTTCCGGCGCTTGTATTCTTATCCGCTTTAAACCTTCAAGGCCATTCGTACCTGGCATATCTATATCCATTAGCACCACATCAGGTGTCAGTTGTAAGAGATCTGCCTCCACATTGTTGCAGTTTTCCCTGGCACCGGCAAACTCCAGGTCATCCGCACTCTCTATTAAAAGTTGTAAGGCTTCCCGGCGGCCGCGGTTATCGTCGTATACCAATATTTTAGTTGACACGGTGCAAATGTATTGTAACTTTTCCCACTGCGACATACCTAATATTAGGCATGTACTGCTCCATGAAGACAGAAGTTTATCGTATTATTTCTTTCGTGATATAAAATCATACTTTGAAAGAAAGCTGGAGTGTAGTACCTGCACCCGGACTACTTGTAACCTTAAGGTCGCCATGCAGCAGCTCCGCCCGTTTATTCATATTGTACAAGCCGTTTCCTTTGTTACTGGCAACCATATCAAAGCCTTTTCCGTTATCCTTAATCGTGAGTGTTAGTTTTTTTTGATGCAATTTCATATCGATCCACATAGTCTTACAACCTGCATATTTTACCATATTGTTCATGGCCTCTTTGTATATGAGGTAAAAGTTTTTCCTTTTTTCCATGTTAAGTTGCACCTCATTCAGGCGCTCATCAAAGGTGAGGTGCAGTTTGCAATCACATATTTCGGAGGACTCTACAGCAAGCGTGCGCATGCGAACCATGATGTTTTCAAACCGGTCGTTACGTGTGTTGATCATCCAAACTATATCAGTCATGGCATCCATAGATTGCCGGGTGTAATCATTTATTTTTTGCAGCAGCTGTGCAGTCTCAACATTTGCTTTGTGCTGGGCTACATTGCTGAAAATATAAATGTTGCTCAGGTTAGAGCCTACTTCATCATGCAAGTCACCTGCGATCCTATCCCGGATAGCCTGTAGTTTTAATGCTTGTGTCAACCGGTATTTATAAAGGGTATAAACCATTAGTAAAAAGGCAGCGAGGAGAGAGGCACGAAACCACCAAGTCATATACCAGGGCGGAAGAATGATCAATTGGATTGAAGCGCCTTTGTTATTCCATATACCATCGTTATTGCTGCCCTGTACATAGAAAGTATAGGTGCCTGGATCAATGTTGCTGTAAGTTGCCGTATTTACTGTGCCTGAAGATATCCAGCTTTTATCAAACCCCTTAAGTTTGTAGCGATACCTGTTTTTTTCCGGATAGGTAAAATCCAATGCCGCAAACTGCAAGGAGACAAAATTTTGCTCATAAGGTAGTATTAGTTTTTGTGTCATATAGATGACCTTTAAGAGGGGCGAGCGCTCATCCTGAACGGTTACATTTTCGTTTCGAATTTTTAAACCCGTAATAATAACCTGCGGCACCGTTGTATTATTGGAGATCTCTTTCGGGTAGAAATAATTAAAACCATTTACCCCACCGAAAAATAACCACCCGTCTTTTGTCCTGCAATAAGCACCCCTGTTAAATTCATTGCTTTGCAATCCATCCTTGTGATCAAAATTTCTAAAAGTCCGGGTCTTAACATTAAAACAAGACAAACCCTGATTGGTACTCATCCAAAGGTTACCGGCATCATCGTTCAAGATACCATAAATCACATTGTTAGGTAACCCATCTTTTATAGAATAAGTTTTGCATTTTCCTGTAACCAAATCCATCCGGTTGATGCCACCGCCGCCCGTTCCTATCCACAGGTATTTGGTAGGTTGAAGCGGATCAAGGCACAATGTAAAAATCACATTACTACTTATTGAGCCAGGGTCGTTTGGTATGTTTTTAAAAACAGTCCATTTTTTGTCTGCTACATTGAATCGTAACAAACCTGTAGTAGTGCCTAACCAAATATGCGCTCCCGAGTCTTTGATCTTACTCTGAATCAATTCGACGTATTCATTATTCCGGGCAACGGGTAACGGGTAGTCAATTTCTTGTTTCGAAATATGATTTTTGTAATGCAGCGTGTTGCCATCAGCAAACCAACTGCCGTCTTTATCTGTAGCAACGGGGAGAAACAGAAATTTATTTAGGTATTTCAATTCACCTTTATTCATCCCGGTTGTAGCGGTTACCTGCCTGGTCTTTCTATCAAATAACTGATGCACTTTTACATTGTTGCCAAATAATATCTTTCCATTATCGGCCTCTCTTATTGCGTAGTCGGCACCATCCCCCGTGTGATGAAAATATTCTGAGCGGACATTTCGCTTTAAGAGTCCATATCCGGCTGTGCCCAACCAGAGCAGTCCGCTACGGTCTACATAAATGCTGTAGGCGCTTTGTAACAACCGTGAAGCGTTTATAGTGGTCGCAGTGGCACGTTGTAGTTCTCCTGTATGGGTGTCAAACAGGAGTAGATCATTATGGCCAGCGAACCAAAGTATGCCTGACTTATCTAAATTTGACCGTAAGGGTGTGTCGAAATTGTGAAAAAAGTTATTATGAAATGTTGTTTCCAGTTTGCTCGTTTTCTCATTGAAACGGGTAACTCCTTCTTTGTGAATTACGAACAACTTTTGAGTCATTGTATCCTCTACCAATTGGACAATGTTAAATACATTTGCTACCCGCACAGTTTCATTTTGTAGTGTATCGCTAACCTTCATTAAGACAGACCATTTTTCTGTCTTTGCATCTTCAAGCTTATAAACAATTCCTTTACCAGCATTGACATAATAAATTTTGCCTGATGTAGTGATTGATAAAAAGGACTTATCGGATTGAAAGGGAAGCTTGACGTGGTGAATTGAAATTTTTTTAGAATTATGCTTTTTATCACTATTGTTTATTGTGATCTTATCCAGTTTATCAGATATATGCACCCACAAGTTTCCTTGATTATCTTCAGCTATAGATTTTATAGAACCATCTGCCAAACCATTGGCTCTTCCTTCCTGTTTTTTTATATGAATAAATGTTTCTGTTTCCCGATCAAACAAATCCAACCCACCGGAAACAGTGCCTATCCAAAGCCGTCCCTTAGAATCTTCGAATATAGATTGAACAAAGCTTTTGGTTATGGATGAGCTATCCTGCGGGTCGTGGCGAAATACATTAAACTTATATCCATCGTAACGATTAAGTCCGTCTAATGTAGCAAACCACATAAACCCGTACCTATCCTGAAATATTCTTACCACCATACCTTGCGAAAGGCCATCATTGATAGTAAGTGCATTGAAGGCCAGGGGTTGGCTAATAATTTGTGCAGCTGCATAACTATACTGCAGTACAAAACTGAAAAGAATCAGAATTAATTTGCTAACAGGTATTTGTTTTACAATTTGAGGTAATGATAGATGCATTTATGTTATTGTCTTTACAAGCATCTAAAATAATGAAACTCCTCCTGC
>JBBQYS010000029.1:0-29597 GCA_038208485.1 Chitinophagales bacterium | reverse complement strand
GAAAGATATGGACTAACAAGTCAGTTGAGAAGATGCTCAGTCTCAATTGCATCCAATTTGGCGGAAGGCTCCACCAGAAAAAGCTATAAAGACCAGGCTCATTTTACAACAATGTCTTATGGGAGTTTAATGGAATTATTGAATCAATTAATTATCAGTTTTGATCTTGGATATATAGAAGAACCAGCGTTGCTCTTTAATAGAGAAGCGATTTTTATTCTTTCACTCAAATTAAATAATTACAGGAATACTCAGTTAGCAAAAGTTGAGCAAAATTCTTAATAGTATAGTACAAACAATACTAAACTATGCTCAACCATTCTCAACAATACTCAACCATTCTTCAACAATGAAGGCCATCATAGACTGTAACAGCTTTTACTGTAGTTGCGAAAGATTATTTAAACCGCACCTGGATGATAAGCCGGTGGTGGTGCTGAGTAATAACGACGGATGTATTGTTTCCAGGACGGATGAAGCGAAGAAACTCGGGGTGAAAATGGCGGGACCATATTTCCAGGCGAAACCTTTTATTGAACAATATAATGTAGCGACTTTTAGCAGCAACTATCACCTATATGGAGATATGAGCTGGCGGGTGATGGAGACTCTACGGATGATGCTGGGTGCAGAACGGGTAGAAGTTTATTCTGTAGATGAAGCTTTCCTGGATATGGACGATGGCTCTGATGAAGAATTGTATGCAGCAGCATTACACATTAGAACTACGGTGGAGCAGTGGACAGGGATTAAAGTTTCTGTTGGTGTGGCACCTACAAAAGTACTCAGTAAGATTGCGAATCATTTAGCGAAAAAAAATAAAATAGAAACGGCATGTGTGGTTGTGCTACAACAAAAAGACAGCATACAAAAAGCATTAGCAGATACACCGGTCGGAGAAGTATGGGGTGTAGGCAGAAAGTATGCAGAAAAGCTACAGGAAATGAATGCAGTATTTACTGCACTGGACCTTAGCTTTATGAGTGAAGCCTGGGCATCAAAAAATCTTGGGGGAGTTGTAGGCGTCAGGTTGATCAAAGAGCTGAACGGAAAACAGGGAACCGTGTATGAAGAAGCATTGACCACAAAAAAAATGATAGCTACGACACGTATGTTTGGTAAGGCCGCAACAACGCTTACTGAAATACGTGAAGCCATTGCAACCTACACTTGCAGAGCTGCAGAAAAACTACGTCGACAGCATGGGGCTGCAGGAAGAATTAGCATTTTTGTGGTGACGAAAGGTGAAGATACCAGGCCCGGCGAACGATTCCGGCACGGACCTTCTTATGGCGCAAGTGCTACACTTCCGTTGGCTACCAGCACTACGCAGGATCTTATAAAAGCTGCTATGAAACTTGCCGAAGAAATTTTCTGCCAGGGAAAAATTTACAAAAAAGCCGGGGTGATGCTTAGTGAAATAGTGTCCGATGAAAATATACAGGGAAATCTTTTTTCTATTGAAGAAAAACCAAACCAGCGATTGCTGATGAATACGATTGATAATGTAAATTTTGCCATGAGGGATGACATGCTCAAATTTGCCAGCAGTGGGACCAAAAGAAACTGGAAGATGCGGGCCGAACTACGCAGCCAAAGACACACAACCCGCTGGGAAGAATTATTTGAAGTAAGATAAAAAAAACTGTTGCCCCGAAAAAAAAAGGACGGCAGTTTCAAAATTTAGTTTAAGCTTCTGTTGCTTGTTTCGATTCTTCATACCTGGGATAATCAGTATATCCTTTTTCTCCGGGTACATAAAATGTATCCTCATCCCATTCTGCCATTGGCGCATTTATTTCAAAACGATGTGGCAGGTCAGGATTGGAGATAAATAATTTTCCGAAAGCAACCAGGTCTGCCTCATCATCTTCTACTACTTTATTTCCTTTTTCCTGGTCGTAATTTGAATTGATCATCAGTGTTCCTTTATACAATGGCCTGTAATGTTTTGCTACATCAGTAATCAAAAAAGGGATTTCGCTTACATCGGTAAATGGCTGGGATAGATGAATATAAGCAAGGTCATAATCATTTAACCTGTTGATGATATAATCAAAGGTGGGTATCGTTTCTTCATCTGCCTGCATCCCAAAATCCTGATGCAGGGAAGGATTAAACCTGGCGCCAACATTCTTTTGTGGGAAGACTTCACTGATAGCTTCCAGAACTTCAAAAAAGAAACGGGCCCTGTTTTCTATACTTCCACCATATTCATCTGTCCGCTTGTTAGAAGTACGGTTGAAAAATTGGTGAAAAAGATAACCATTACTGCTATGTATTTCTACACCGTCAAAACCAGCTTCTTTCGCATTGGCAGCCGCTTGTTTAAAATCTTCCACCGTTTGTTTGATGTCTTCGATACTCATTTTTTTGGGTGTCACAGTTTCTTTAAACCCATCAGGTGTATATGATTTAGCATTAGGATTAATAGCATCAGGTGCAAGCGGTAATTCACCGTTATGAAAATCAGGATGAGAAACACGGCCACAATGCCAGAGCTGGCAGAAAATTTTTCCGTTTGCTTCATGCACAGATTCAGTCACTTTTTTCCAACCATCTACTTGCGCCTTAGAATAAATACCCGCTGTGTTTATGTACCCTACCGCAGCTTTTGATACCTGGGAGCCTTCGCTGATAATCAAACCTGCACCGGCTCTTTGTGTATAATATTTTACGTGCATTTCTGTTGGTGCCTGATCAGGGTTTGTAGCCCTGTTGCGTGTCAACGGCGCCATTATTACCCTATTTTCCAGGTGAAGACCATTCAAATCATAAGGTTCTAAAAGTGGTTGTGTTTTGCTCATAAAAAAAATCTTTATTAATGAATGTGTAGGTCATCAAAAACTTATCCAAATTTGAAGTTTGAACATAGATTATAGATAAACTGTATGGCAATGAGAGATATAAAAACACTTTTTTATGCATGTTGTCCAAAAAGATGAACATCACTTTAATAGGAAGTGAAGTCGAATGTTTTTCATTGTGAAAAACAGCCGACTTAATAAATAGCAAAAGAACAAAAACTCTACATGTATTTATGTTACTAGTGCGATCTCAATTCTTTTTTATGTGCCCGATCTTTCAGCCATTCGTAGATCACTACATTGAGTAGAACAAGCAACATACCATAAAAAATATCTTCTACCGGGATTGTAGTGAGCCTTACGCCCATGTTTTCTGCATCATTGTACAACACAACCGGTATACGGGTAAGCAACCCATTTACTATCAGGAAGGGAATGAGTATAACTGCATAAGACAGCAGGAAATAAGTAGCGCTGAAATAATAGAAAGTTTTTTTAAAAAAAGAAATCCTGATGATGGCTACTGCAAGTAAGACAAAAGTGAACAAAGTATAATTTCGGTCATAGAAAAAGGGAACTACAAGCAATAAAAGAACTGCGATCATTTGCAAAATAACACGGCCTGTTTTTCTATTGTGCAGGTTTGGAAAATAAGTTTTAATACATTGGTAAATAAAAACACAACAGTAGGGTACCACAAAAAAGAAAAGGATTTCCTCTATAGGCAGGCCAAACAGTTTGAAGCCCGTGATATAATTTTCATTGAAGCTCCATACCCCCATCTTGGTAAAATAGGCATCCCAAATAATGTAAACGACAGCAGGAAAAAGCATAGCAGGAAAAAGAAATTTCCAGCTTTTGTAGAAAGCAACTTTCTTATCGAAACTCAACAACAGCGGCACGATAAGAGATCCGGCAAGTATCAGGAAGTAAGTATAATGTTGTGGCAAGATGTAAGGTTTTAATTGAAGTGAATGTAATCAATTAATCTGCCTTGAGAAGTTTTCAGTAATAAATAAATTATTTTGCTGTGGCCATTTGTCTTTGGCGTTTTTTATCAGCTTTTACTTTTCTCCAATATTCTTTAGCCACTATCAGCATCCCAAAACTTTCTCCGTCTTCTTTTCCCATGTGTTTGTGGTGCATTTTATGGGCCCAACGAATTGTTTTTACATAAGTATTATTGCTGCGGGAAAACCATTTAAACCGCTGGTGAATAATGACCTCATGCACAATAAAATAAGCGAAGCCATATAATGCAATCCCAAAACCGATCGCTGCAACCCAATAGTATGCATTCTGCAAACCGAGCATAATACAAAGCCAACTTGGTATAGCAAAGATCAAAAAGAATGCATCGTTTTTTTCAAAGAAACCTGGCTCTGGTTGATGATGGTCTTTATGCAACGACCACAGGAAACCGTGCATCACATACCGGTGGGTAAGCCAGGTAATGCCCTCCATCAAAGCAAATGTGCCAAGTGTAATTCCTATGTAGATAAAAAGGTTCATAAAAAACTGGAAATGATTAGAAAGAACATGATCTGTAAGAGCAACAAATTTACTGCGAAAATGTTTTTTGTATCGAGCTTTAACAGCCTGAAAACAGCGAGTAAACAAGCACTTATTACGAACCAGCAAACATAATTGTACAATGGAATTTGCCCATCGCCCAGCCATTTCCAATAGCCGAGTTTTATAGCTGCCGGTTCCAGGAAATAATCTGTAATTACTGCCAGGAATGCTCCATCTACAACCAGGGAAATATGATGCAACACATTCTTTTTGATCTTGATGGTATCTTTTACCTTGTTGTAAATTCTATCAAAAAACATTTGTACGCTTACCGCACAGCAATACATCAGGATAAACCAGTTTACACCAATGATAAAAGGAACACCCTGAAATTTTGGCCCCAACACTGTTCCATAAGCATAATTCCCAAACAACTCGCCTGTGCTCGTGCCATACCATTCCACTGCCATACCTGTAACAAAACATACCAGGAAGAAAATTACCAGGTTTTTGCTAATAGTTGGTTGGGTAAAAAAAATAAGCCCTGCCATCAGGAGAAGGTGAAAAAAACTGGTGGAAATAAATAGCTCTTTGTCAATGAATAGAATTCCTATAATGCCAATCACGTGAAAGATGAGTGCAATAACGCTGGCGATCTGATATTTTGAATAAGTAGAAAACAAGTGTGTGAATGTAAAATTTAATTTTTCTTTTTAATCAGGTCTGCAACGATTGCTGCACTTTTTAGGCATAATGGGATACCGCCCCCAGGGTGAACACTTCCTCCACAGAAATATAAATTGCTGATCCGCCTGCTAAAGTTTGGGTGACGGAGAAACGCTGACATGACCGAATTGGAACTCGTACCATACAATGAACCCAGGTAACTTCCGGTCTGCTGATCTATATTTTCCGGTGTAAGAATTGTTTCAGAAACAATGAGTTCTTCTATATTGGTCCCAAAATTTCTCCGAAGTTTTGTCAATATATTTTTTTTCGCTTTTTCTGCCAGGCTTGTCCAGTCAAGTTCTTTATCAGCAGGAACATTTATCATTACAAACCAGTTTTCACATCCCTGAGGTGCATGAGTAGGATTTTCTTTACTCGTAATATTGATATAAACTGTCGGGTCTTTATACAATTGTTTGATGGAGAAAATATGTTCAAATTCCTTTTTATAATCCTCAGAGAAAAAAATATTATGTAACCCCAGTTCAGGAAAAGATTGATTGATTCCCCAGTAAAATATTAATGCACTGCTGCTTCTTTCCTGTTGCAGTATTTGTCCTGCCTGGTATGGATCATTCAGCAGATTTTTATACACATAAAAAACATCAGCATCACTCACGATTACATCAGCATCTACATTCTCATTATTTACTAAGACACCTACGGCTTTATCATCCACAACTATAATAGTGTTCACTTCTGTATCAAACCTGAAATCTACCTTGCACCTGAGTGCCAGTGCGTACAAGGCATTGGTAATTTCTATCATACCACCTTCGGCGTAAAAACCTCCTTCATTGTATTCCAGGTGTGGTATCACACTGAGCATAGCCGGTGCCTTGTAAGGATTGCTACCATTGTATGTTGCGTAGCGGTCAAACAATTGCACAGTCTTTTTATTGGTAAAAAACCCGGCATTATAGGCATGTAAAGATTTGGTGAGGTAGCTGAGTTTCAATGCAGAGAAAGCTTTGAAAAACCTTTTGTGCAACCAGGTATTCCATTTATGCAACGAATGATTTAGAAATACTGTTGCTATTGAATTATAGAGCTTCTTACTTGCAGATAAATATTTTTTTACCTGGTCAGTAGATTCTCCAAAATTCGATTGTAATTCGGCTGCAAATTTTTCTGGATCACTATATGCCCTGATGCGTTCACCTGTTTCATAAAAATAATTGCAATGTATTTCGCAGCTTTTGTATTGAAAATGATCGCTTAATTTTTCTCCTGCCAGGGCAAATATTTCTTCCAGGTTCTGTGGTTGGGTAAACAATGAAGGGCCTTTATCAAAATGAAAACCGTTTTCATTAAATGCAGTTAGTTTACCTCCCGGCTCGCTGTTTTTTTCAAACACTGTCACCTCGAACCCTTGTACACTCAGGCGTATAGCAGTAGCAAGACCAGCTACGCCGCTTCCGATAATGATGGCTTTTTTACGGGTATTATTTGTCATTTTATTGACGGTTAAGATACTCCTGTATCTGCGGAAAAGCTATTTTAAACCAGCTTGTATATTTTTGGGGATGAGATGCAATTGATAATTCGATGGCGTCCATGGTCATGTAGCAAAAGTCTTTTACTTCATCTTTGTTTGGAGATATATTGTCTTCGTAGATCCCGGTGAAAACATGATCGTATTCATGTTCGGTCAGGCCATTATCAAACTCAGTTTTGTAAATGAAACTAAATGCTTCCTGAATAGGAGTGGAAAAACCCATCTCTTCCTGTAGCCTTTTTGTAGCTGCATCTTTTGTAAGTTCTCCTACTACCGGGTGACTGCAGCAGGCATTGGTCCACAAACCACCGCTATGGTATTTTTTATCTGCACGTTGTTGTAAAAGCATTTCGTTTTTAGCATTAAAAATGAAAATACTAAATGCCCTGTGTAATAATCCTTTTTGGTGCACTTCCATTTTATCCATGCTCCCTACAGGTTCATCCTCGTTGTTCACTAATATTAGTTCTGGCAATTTTTTTTGGTTTTTTCCTTTGACTATAAAATATTCAACTGGCTTCTCACACCTGCCCGCATCACAATGAATGCTTTATTAAAGTTAGCTATTCGCACCCTATTGTCCAACAGGCAGGCGGGCTGCACTTTTCTTATTTTCTTAAACAAACTCAGGTAATATTTGTAGGCAACATATACACCAAACCTTGCTTTTACCGGAAGCATTGTTATTCCCTTGTAAGCATTTTGGAAATCCTGGGCAATTTCATCTTCTATTTCCAGTTTCATTGCAGCTGTAAAATTAGAAAAATCTACATGCGGAAAATAAGTCCTATTCAGGTCATTATAATCTGCATTCAGGTCACGTAAAAAATTTACTTTCTGAAATGCTGCTCCAAGACTACGTGCTTGTTCTTTTAATTCATTGTATTGTTTCTGATCTCCTTCACAAAAAACAAACAAACACATAAGCCCTACTACTTCTGCACTTCCATAAATATATTCCTGGTACAATTCGGTATCATATTCTACTTTGTTCAGGTCCATTTCCATGCTGCGAAAAAAAGCTTCTATCAGGGCATGATCTATATTATATTCATTTACCGTAAGCTGAAAACTTTGCAATATTGGATTTACAGAAATGCCTGCTGCCAATGCTTTATAGGTATCCTGTTTAAATTCCTGTAAAAGTGTTTGTTTATCATAAGCATGAAATGTATCTACAATCTCATCAGCAAGCCTGACAAAACCATAAATATTAAAAATGGGGGAGCGCATGTCATTATGCAGCAGCCTGATAGCACTGCTAAAAGAAGTGCTGTATCGCTGTGCTGTGACCTTACTACATTCCTGGCTCACTATATTAAACAGATGCATCATGCAGTTTTCAACTTTTTTTGTTCATATTTTTTAATGACCTCTTCAGCTACAACTTTACCGCTAATAAGTGAAGGCGGAACTCCCGGCCCTGGGACAGTTAGTTGGCCTGTAAAATAAAGATTTTTCACCTTCTTACTTTGCAGGGATGGCTTTAAATTGGCGGTTTGCAAAAGTGTATTGGCCAATCCGTAGGCATTCCCTTTAAAGGCATTGTAATCATGTACGAAATCAGAGACCGCATAAGATTTTTTGTACACAATATTTCTTTTTACCGTTTCTCC
Source organism: Chitinophagales bacterium (assembly GCA_038208485.1). Lineage (GTDB taxonomy): Bacteria > Bacteroidota > Bacteroidia > Chitinophagales > Chitinophagaceae > Ferruginibacter. The sequence goes on along the minus strand of JBBQYS010000029.1, from coordinate 21,432 downwards.
AATTCTATCTTCGAACCGCTGCAATATCTTATCAAAATACTTATCTCTCAGTGCCTCATCATCACCTTGTAAACCTGCAGCTACCGGGATCAGGAAAAAAAGATTTTCTTGCCCTTTGGGAGCGGAATCTTCATCTGTAACCGAAACAGCACTTACATAAAACAATGGATTCTCCGGCCAAACTTTATCCTCATAAATCTCTTCACCGTGTTTATCAAAATCTACATCAAAGAAAAGAGAATGATGCACCAGGTTCTTCAGTTTTTTATTTACGCCAACATAGTATAATAAACAGGAAGGAGCCATTACTCTTTTTTCCCAATAAGATTCAGAATAAGTTCTATATTTTTCTTCCAGCAAATATTGTTCTGTAAAATGATAATCTGCATTTGAAATAACTACGTCAGCGGCGTAAGAAATAATATTTCCTGTTAGCACATCTTTAGCTGAAACACTTGAGATGATTCCATGTTCAACATTTAATGCCATTACATTTTTTTCAAATTCAAACTTCACTCCTAGTTCTTTGGCTACATCGTACATAGATTCTACAACTGAGTACATGCCTCCTTCGGGATACCAGGTGCCGAGTTTTACATCAGCATAATTCATCAGACTGTACAATGCCGGAATATTTTTAGGCAAAGCACCAAGGAATAAAACAGGAAATTCCATTAATTGTTGCAAGGAAGGACTTTTAAAGAATTTTGCTACATGCTTTCGCATCGAAGTAAAAACGTCCAGTTTAAAAATCCCTTTCATTAAATCCAGATCTGCAAATTCCACCAGGCTCTTACCAGGTTTGTGTACCAGTTTATTAATGCCGACTTCATACTTGTAGGCCGCTTCCTTCATAAACTGTTCAAGCTTTTCTCCAGCGCCGGGTTCTGCCTCATTACAAAATTGCTTAAAGGCTTCAAAGTCTGCAGGGATATCACTAATGTTATTCTCCCAGTAAACCCGGTAAGAAGGATCCAATCTTTTCAAAGAATAATAGTCACTTACTTTTTTTCCAAAGCTCGCAAAGAACCACTCAAACACATCGGGCATCCAATACCAGCTTGGCCCCATGTCAAAAATAAAACCCTCTTCCACTAACCTTCTTGCTCTTCCTCCTGGCTGATTATGTTTCTCCAATACCGTAACATTCCAGCCTGCTTTAGCCATAAAACAAGCGGCAGAGAGACCGGCAAACCCACTTCCTATAATTAAAACTTTCTTCAAAATATACTTCTCTAACCAGAGAATAAACTGTTTGTGGAAATGAAAATTAAGACTTTAAAATCTGTTCCCTCAACATTTTTCTGGAGAAGTGAATCCGGCTTTTTATAGTACCAAGTGGAAGTGTAAGTACTTCGGCTATTTCGTTGTACTTATAACCTTCATAATACATAACGAAAGGATTACGAAAGATATCAGGCAATTGGTTAATAAATCTCCAGATATCTTTTAGCGCAAGGTTAACCTCCGCTGAGTTACCTGTGGATTTAATGTTGTTTAACAGGAAGCTGTTTTCTGAGGTATCGTGGACAATATTGTAGCGGGAATTCTTCCTGAAATCATTGATAAAAATGTTTCGCATAATCGTATAGATCCATGCTTTCAGGTTGGTTCCTGCGTGGTACTTTTCTTTGTTCACGAGTGCCCTGTGTAAAGTTTCCTGTACCAGGTCTTTTGCTTTTTCCTGATCTTTTGTAAGGTTAAATGCAAATGGTTTTAAGTAGTCTGCATTTTCTGTTAAGATGGAATTAAATTCATGATCTGACATTTGTTTAACTTTTAGTAGCATAAAGTTAAACAAAACTTTTATTAAAAAAAAATTATTTACTAAATTTTTTCAATGAGATTTTTCATTTCAGTGAAAGATTTTACAATGATTACGTTGGGGTGATTAATTTTTAAACCTGATACCGCCCTTCCGGATAAAAGGACCTTTACTGACTTTAAATTGTCAGTTAGCGTATTTATATAAGCTGGGATATTGAAATTTTTCCCGGCAGCTGTAAGGTGCAAACACAAATACCCGGGATTACTTTCCTTGCTTACATATATCACGTCATCAAGAGGCACATTAGCGCCTAAATAGATGACAGGTATTTTATTCTTTTTTAAAATGTAGTATAAAAAAAGTGCACCAATCTCATGATACTCACCTTCTGGAAGGTATATGACCATAGGATTTTTATCTTCTACCTGCAAGGGCAGGTCGTCAATTGCTGCAATAATTTTTTGCCTGATCACTACAGTGATCAAATGTTCCTGTGCTGGTACGAGGTGATTGATTGACCAAAGCAACCCTACCTTTTCCATGAAGGGCCAAATGGTATTGGTCATCGTTTTTTCTAAACCCTGCTCATCAACTACTTTACTTAATAATTTTTCGAAATGAAAAACTTTCATCTCGAACATATACATGAGCAACTGGTTGAAAACACGATCTTCTTCAACATCAGTAAGGGCCAAAATATTCTTTTGCATCTCAGCATCACTCATAGCACTGAGCTGAGATATTTTGAAACCATTCCGGTTCAGTAAAGCAATATTTAATATGATTTTAAGCTCTTCATTAGAATACCTTCGAATGTTGGTATCGCTGCGGCCCGGACTTAAAAAATCATAGCGGCTTTCCCATATCCTTAAGGTATGTGTTTTGATTCCGGAAAGTTCCGCTATGTCTTTTATGGTAAAACTGTTCATAATACTTAGGGCTGAGGGTTTGAGGTTATTACAAAATATTCCCAAAAAGGTTTTAAACCCCCACTAGTTAAAGGAACTACAGGTTATATATTTTCTGCAGGATTACTTTCATTCTGCAACTCTTCCCAGTATTCTGCAGCATTACGGGTATGAGGTATTACTATTGTACCACCCACGATATTTGCCACTGCAAAAATTTCATACAACTCTTCTGTGGTTACACCTTCCTCGTGTACTTTGCCCAGGTGATACCGAATGCAATCATTGCAACGTAAAACCATGCTGGCCACAAGTCCCATCATCTCTTTTGTTTTGGTATCCAGAGCTCCCGGCGCATAGGTATTGGTATCCAGGTTCCAAAGACGCTTCATTACTTTATTTTCTTTGCTCAGGATAACCTCGTTCATACGGGTACGATATTCATTGAATTCATTGATAATTTCAGACATAATATTGGTTTGATTTTTTTAAAAGGGTGCAAAGATAAAAAAGCCATCGCTAATCAGCGATGGCCAATGGCTCTTCTCTAGAGCCACAGAATATTTTAATGGAGAAGCCCGGTTACACGATAATAACCGAAGGCGTCCATGTTATTTCTGTAGACATGTATACCTCCTTTTTTTTTGGTGAAGACTAAAATTAGGAAAAAATACAAACAAAACAATTGAACCTGAAAAAAAATTTCAAGGGGGAAATATAGTTTCAAATGAAATAAATTATTCATTTAAAGTTTTGCCAATCGCTCTGCAGCCTCTGCCAGCATTGATTCTTCTTTGGTAAAACAGAACCTGAGCACCTGGTTGTTTTTTGTTTGCTTGTAAAAAGCAGAAACAGGAATAGAGGCTACTCCAACTTCTTTAATCAACCTTGTACTAAAGTCCAACTCATTTTCTTCACTGATATTGTTGTAGCTGAAAAGCTGAAAATAACTTCCATAACTGGGGATAGCCGTGAATTTTGTTTGCTTCATAGCATCTGCAAAAAAATCTCTTTTTTGCTGCATAAATCCGGCAAGCTCCAGGTATTTTTCATTTGGAATATACTCAGCAAGGGCATATTGTACTGGCCCAAAACAAGTAAAACAATTGTATTGGTGCACTTTCCGGAATTCTTTGCTGAGGGAGGCAGGCGCTACACAATAACCCATCTTCCATCCCGTACAATTATATGTTTTGCCAAAACTGAAACAAACAAAACTGCGCTTATACAGTTCAGGATAGGCCAGTACCGAAACATGTTTTTTCCCATCAAAAACAAGGTGCTCATACACTTCATCACTGATAAGGAAAAGATCATTAGTCACTACTATTTCCTGCAACTTCAGCATATCATCTGCTGACAGTAAAGCTCCGGTAGGGTTATGAGGAGAGTTTATGATGATGGCTTTTGTTTTGCCAGAGACGGCTTCTTTCACTTTATCCCAGGGAATACTATAATCAGGAAAGCTTAATGGAACAGGAACTACTACTCCACCATTTATTTCGATGTTGGGGATATAACTATCGTATGCCGGCTCAAAAACAATTACTTCATCCCCAGGTTGAAGTATGGTAGTAAATGCAGTGTACAAAGCATATGTGCCACCAGGAGTTACCGTAATTTCATCTGTAGCATCTACATCAGAACCATAAAGCTTATTGATTTTTTCTGCCAGCACCTCACGAAGTTTGGGCAAGCCATTGCTATGTACATATTGGTTATGCCCCTGCTGCATGGCTTTATTTACCAGCTCTATCAGCGCTTCATCCATACTAAATCCGGGAAACCCCTGCCCGAGATTGATGGCATTATATTCCAGCGCCATGCTACTTATAGTGGTAAATATTGTAGTCCCGACGTTTGGGAGTTTGGAGTGTAGTTTATGGATCATGGGTTATAGATCATGGTTCATGGTAAATAGTTCATGGTAAATAGTTCATGGTTCATGTAAATAGTTCATGGTAAATAGTTCATGGTTCATGGAATGTAGTTCATGGTTGATGGTTCATAGGAGAAATTCAAAATCGAAGATTCCGCAAAGCGGGAGAAAAAACACCAGGGCAGATCCACATTCCAGAGTTTGACTATAACATTATTGTCTATAGTCTATCGTCTAATGTCTATCATCTGACGTCTCTACAGATACTTATCCCCCTTCGCTTTCTTTATCTCCGCTACATATTCTTTAATCTCCTGTTCTTTATCTTTTTGGCAAATGAGCAATACATCCTCTGTATCTACTATAATAAAATCTTCTATGCCCTGTAATACCACTAGTTTTTCGTGACTGGAATGAACCATGTTATTTTTTGCATCAATCACAAAACCGTTTTTACCAGCTACTGCATTTCCAAAATAATCTTTCTCCAGGTTGTCATATGCGCTGGCCCAGGTACCAAGGTCACTCCAACCAAAAGAAGCAGGTATTACATAAACATTGTCTGCTTTTTCCATGACACCATAGTCAATAGATATATTCACGCATTGCGGATAGATTCTTTCAATAGCTTCTGCTTCCCGGCTGGTATTAAACAATTCTTTTTCAGCATCAAATACTTCATGCATCTCCGGAAGTTGATTTTCAAATGCCTTAATGATATTTTTTACTTCCCAGGCAAAAATCCCGGCATTCCATAAAAAATCACCACTGGCAATAAAGGTTTTAGCCAATTCAAGGTCAGGCTTTTCCGTAAATGTCTTTACCTTATAAATGCCTTCACTTACTGCAAATTGTTCGTATTGAATATAACCATAGCCTGTATTAGGAGAACTTGGTTCTATGCCTAATGTAACCAATGCTTTTATATGAGAAGTAAAATGCAAAGCATTCAGGCAGATTTCCTTAAATTTTTCTGGCTCCAGTACAATGTGATCCGCAGGTGCACAAATCAAATTTGCCTGTGGATTTAACTGCATTAGTTTATAGGATACATAAGCTATACATGGTGCTGTATTTTTTCGTGATGGCTCGCAGAGTATATTTTCTGTCGGCAATTCCGGAAGCTGCTGTTCTACCAGGGAACGATAATCCCGGGCTGTCACTATATATATGTTTTCAGGGGCAATAAATTTTGCAAACCGATCATAAGTACCTTGCAATAAAGTGCGGCCTGTATCAAGGATATCTAGAAATTGCTTCGGAAACGAGGTACGGCTCATTGGCCAGAAACGGCTACCAATTCCTCCGGCCATAATGGCTACGTAATGATTTTTATTCATGACTTTTTTTCAAAATTGTTCTATACAAACTGCACTAATCAATAGCTATTTTGAACAGGGTGTAGCAGAGGCGGCAAAGCTAGTGATAAAAAAAGAGATAAAAATCCGGGTTAAGTTAAGGCTATATTATCCCTTCTCTTACAAGATCGTGCAGGTGTAAAATGCCTATATAATTATCCTTTTCCAATACAATCAACTGGCTGATATTGTTTTCCCTCATCAATTGCAGGGCTTCCATAGCCAGGGCCGTTGCATCTATTGTTTTAGGGAATTTCCCCATGATAAGTGAGGCATTTAGTACTGATAAATCTGTATGCTTTTCCAGCATACGCCTTATATCTCCATCGGTAATGATGCCACAAATATTTCCAGATTCATCAATTACTGCTGCAGCTCCTAACCTCTTTCCGGTTATTTCTACCAGTACTTCTTTTACCGAAGCTTCAGGACGTACTCTTGGATCTTCTCCTGCTTCAATCATATCGCCTGCTTTCAGGTAGAGTTTTTTGCCAAGTGCACCACCGGGATGAAATTTGGCAAAATCCCCGCTCCCAAATTCCTTTGCTTCCATCAGGCAAATGGCTAACGCATCTCCCATCACCATTTGCGCTGTAGTACTGGTCGTTGGCGCCAGGTTATTGGGACATGCTTCCTGTTCCACACTGGTATTCAGGATAATATCAGATTTTCGGGCAAGGTAACTCTGCAGGTTTCCCACCATACCTATTAGTTTATTGCCAAAGTTTCTGAGTAAGGGAACCAGCACTTTTATTTCCGGGCTGTCGCCGCTTTTGCTGATAACCATCACTACGTCCTGCTGCTGTATCATGCCCAAATCTCCATGAATAGCATCTGCAGCATGCATAAATAAAGCAGGAGTACCTGTGCTATTCATAGTCGCCACTACCTTTTGGGCTACAATAGCGCTTTTTCCAATACCAGTGATTACGAGCCGGCCGGTACATTGATGAATCAATTCTACAGCATCTACAAGTGAACCATCTGCAAATAGTTCCAGCCTTTGTATGGCTGCTGCCTGCAACTGCAGGGTACGTTTTGCAGAAACTATAATCGATTCTCTATTAATCATGAATAACAAAATGTGTACAAACCTAAATTAAAAATATTAATAAGAATCTCAGCAAAGTACAGTTGCACTAAGTTTTACAGCGGATCATAAAATATTTTTGCAGAAAATGAGTTAATTATAAAGTAGGGTTAATTAAAAGGGCCAGTAAAGTTGTGAGATACCTCAGAATGAAGTACCTTAATATATATTTAAAAAAATCCTTCAATTAAATAATTGACGAAAATCCATTATACATTTATAAAAAAAGCAGATTCTACAATCTCTAAGGCCTGAAACCAAAAGGCTAAAGCATGTTATTATGACCACAGTAAAAAAACCAGTTAAAGCAGCAAAGAAGAACGTTGCTGCTCCTAAGAAAAACGGCACCCCACTCAAAACAATTTCACCAGAACCTTTAGTTAAGAACATAAAATCCCTGGAAAAAGAATTACAGGGTCATTTTGGATTTGATGAGTTTAAAGAGCCGCAGAAATCTATTATAGAAAACTTGCTTTCTGGTAGAGATTCTTTTGTCATAATGCCAACCGGGGGAGGAAAAAGTCTTTGCTACCAACTACCTGCCATGATATGCGATGGTGTAGCTATTATAGTAAGTCCGCTGATTGCCTTAATGAAAAACCAGGTAGACCTGGTAAGAAGTTATAGCAGCCGGGATGATGTGGCGCATTTTCTAAACAGTACACTTAACAAAGGGCAGCAAAAAGTAGTAAAGGATGACCTTACCAGCGGCAAAACAAAAATGCTGTATGTGGCACCGGAAACCCTTACCAAAGAAGAAAACATAGAATTCTTCCGCACACTGCCTATATCATTTTTTGCAGTAGATGAAGCGCATTGTATCAGCGAATGGGGCCACGATTTCAGGCCGGAATACCGGAGATTGAAGGAGATGATCGATCAGATAAAGCCTAATGCTCCAATTATTGCACTTACTGCTACAGCAACACCAAAAGTGCAGAGCGACATCCTGAAAAATCTGGGTCTTCGCAATCCGGAAGTATATATTTCTTCCTTCAACCGCGGAAATCTTTATTATGAAGTTTTACCAAAAGTAAACCTGGATCAAACTAATAAAAGTATCGTAAGGTTTGTACAACTGCACAAAGGGAAAAGTGGAATCATTTACACACTGAACAGAAAAACTACAGAAGAACTTGCTGCCATGCTGATGGCCAATGGGATAAAAGCTGTGGCTTACCATGCCGGGCTTGATGCAAAGCTTCGTGCAAAAAGACAAGATGAATTCCTGAATGAAGATGTAGATATCATTGTAGCAACCATCGCCTTTGGTATGGGGATAGATAAACCGGATGTTCGTTTTGTAATACATTATAATATTCCAAAAAGTATAGAAAATTACTACCAGGAAACAGGCCGTGCCGGGCGTGATGGCATGGAAGGTAAATGCCTTTTGTATTACTCTCATAAAGATGTGGCCAAGCTGGAGCACCTGATGAGGGATAAACCACTGAGCGAAAGAGAAGTTGGCGCACAACTGATTAATGAAACAGTCAGCTATGCCGAGAGCAGTGTGTGCAGGCGCAAAACGTTACTTTATTATTTTGGAGAAGAATATAACGACGCAAAAAGCTGCGGCCACTGCGACAATTGCCTGCATCCAAAAGAAAAAGTAGAAGCCAAGGCAGAAACACTTTGCGTATTAAAAACCATAACAGCACTGGGCGAACAGTTTCCTATAGAGTATGTTTTACTGATCCTCGCCGGCAAGGCTACACCACAGGTACAAATGTTCCGTCATGAACAACTCGATGTGTTTGCCTGTGGTAATGATAAGGAGCCACATTTCTGGAGCAGCCTCATCCGCCAAATGTTACTTGAAGGATTACTGGAAAAAGATATAGTAGAATACGGATTATTAAAGATCACGGCAAAAGGAAATGCCTTCTTTAAAAAACCTGCTTCATTTAAAATAGTGCTCAACAATTTATTTGAAGATGCACATGCTGATGATGAGGCTGAAGAAAATGCTGCCTCTGCTGCAGGTGCTGTAGATACCGTTTTATTTGACCGCCTAAAAGACCTCAGAAAAACTGTTGCCAAACAAAAAAACCTTCCTCCTTTTGTAATCTTTTTAGAAAGCAGCCTGGAAGATATGGCTACCATGTACCCTACCACAATGGAAGAACTGGAAAAAATAAGCGGCGTGAGCAAAGGGAAATCTTTAAGGTATGGCAAGCCTTTCCTGGAGATCATTCAGAAACACGTAGAGGAAAATGACATCATCAGGCCGGATGATTTTGTGATGAAGAGCGTGGTGAACAAGAACAACAACAAGATCTTCATTATACAAAATGTAGATAAAAAAATAAACCTGGAAACCATTGCAAAAAACAAAAACCTGCGCATAGATGAGTTGTTGGAAGAAATGGAAACCATCGTAGCCAGTGGTACAAAACTAAACCTTAGCTATGCCATAGATGAAATGGTAGATGAATATGAGCAGGAAGAAATACTGGATTATTTTAAAAGCTGCGAAACTTCTTCACTACAGGTAGCCCAGGAAGAAATGGCAGACAGCGATTTTACGTGGGAGCAGCTTAAAGTAATGCGGATTAAATTTATTTCTGAATACGGGAACTAAGTTTATTTTGGCTGAAGAGCCCAAAAGTTATTGGAATATAATTAAGAGCATATAACCCTTATAAAATCGAGATGCAATGATATTATAAGGGTTTTTATTATTAAATTTTATAGTGCTTCAATCTTCCATTTTATATAAAACCATGTTTAAACTAACATTCTTCCTGATACTATTTTTTGGCTGCTTTAAGGTTTCTGCTCAAAAGATTGAAAAGGTTTATTTAGATAAAAAAGACAGTTCCAAAAACTATTACATTGCTGTATTACCAGAAAATAAAACGATAACATCTTTCATGTTTTTATTGGATGGATTTGGAGCCGAACCTCAAAATGTAATAATAGAAACAAAGCTCCCTGAAAAAGCAGCTAGACAGGGCATACTCACTATTTTACCGGTTTTAGAAACCGGGTCTTTTTATTTTGGGACAGATAGTGCGTCGCAGGCATCCTTAAAAAAGCAGATAGAAAATGTGGTCAAAAAGTATGATTTGCAGGGAAAGGATTTTTACATTGGCGGCTTTTCTATTGGAGGAAGTTGTGCCGTAAAATATTCGGAGCTGGCTATTAAAAATAATTATCCTATAAAACCCAAAGCTGTATTTGCAGGTGATCCTCCACTCGACTGGGAAAGATTTTACTACTCATGCAAAAGAATAACACGGCTTTCTGAGCCACAAAATATAAGCGGAGAAGTAACTGCATTAATAGATAAGATTGAAAAAGAGATGAAGGGTACACCTGAAACCGCAAGAGAAAACTTTTACAATAATTCGCCCTACTCTTTCTCCGACACTACACAAAGAGCGATTAAACCCCTGGTGCATACACCTCTGATGATTGTAGCAGAACCAGACATTCAATGGTGGCTTAAAAATAGAGGTTACGATTATAATGACTTAAATGTTGTAGATCATGCTGCCATGATAAACGAATTGCAAAAGTTAGGTAACAAAAAAGCTATACTTGTTACTACAGAAGACAAAGGTTACAGGCAACCTGGCAATAAAAGACATCCTCATTCATGGAGTATTTTAGATCCTGAAACAGTAATTTCCTGGCTACTTAAGCAAGAATGATTGGACCTTTACAATTTTATGTATACTTTTCATTTCAGGAAAAAACAAACAGAACTTCTGTGAAGAATTTTTGTTAGATTTTTCTTTACACCATAATTAAGTAACCCTTAAAAAATTCATTATGAGTAATGCATATGCAGTGGAAAATGCCAGCAGCCCCCTGGCTCCCTTTCATATAAACCGCAGAACCCCGGGCCCGGATGATGTCGAAATTGATATTTTATATTGCGGTGTTTGTCATTCTGATATTCACCAGGTGAGAAATGAATGGCATAATTCCATTTACCCAATGGTACCCGGCCACGAAATAGTAGGAAAAATAACAGCAGTTGGTGACAATGTAAAAGATTTTAAAGTAGGTGAACTGGCAGGAGTTGGCTGCCTGGTAGATAGCTGTCAGCAATGTCATCCATGTAAAGAAGGTGAAGAACAATTTTGTGAAAAAGGTGCAGTAGGTACTTACAACGCAAATGATTATGATGGAAATCCAACCTATGGCGGGTACAGTACCAGCATAGTGGTAGATCAGAAGTTTACACTACATGTCTCTGCGAAACTGGATATAAAAGCTGTTGCTCCTTTGCTTTGTGCCGGTATTACCACGTATTCTCCCCTACGCCACTGGAATGTGGGCAAAGGAACAAAAGTAGCTATTGTAGGTCTCGGCGGATTGGGGCACATGGGTGTAAAGTTTGCAGCTTCATTTGGTGCAGAAGTTACTGTGATCAGCACTTCTCCCGATAAAGAGAAAGATGCAAAGGAATTAGGCGCACATAAATTTATCGTGTCCAAAGACCCGGAGCAAATGAAAGCAGCAGCCAATAGTTTTGATTTTATATTAAATACAGTTTCTGCACAACATGATTACAACGAATACCTGGCTTTATTGGGCATGAATGGCACCATGACTGTGGTTGGTGTTCCTCCGCAGCCTTCAGTAGTAGCCGCATTTAGCTTAATAGGCGGGAGAAAATCACTGGCAGGTTCTCTGATTGGAGGAATAAAGGAAACCCAGGAAATGCTGGATTACTGCGCTGAGCACAATATTGTTTGCGACGTGGAGATGATTGACATTTCTGCGATAAATGAAGCTTACGAACGGATGTTGAAAAACGATGTTCGGTATAGGTTTGTGATAGATATAGCGAGTTTAAAAAATTAAAAGGGTAAAATCTTTAAACTTTAGTAAAAATCCCCTTATTTTTGCAGCCCCGAAAGGGAATCCGACTTCATTGTCGGGGATGGTGCGGTATCCGCCTTTGGCGGAAATGGACTGCAAATGGTGCGGTAGCTCAGTTGGTAGAGCAATGGACTGAAAATCCATGTGTCGCCGGTTCAATCCCGGCCCACACCACCAAAAAGGTTGCCTCAGTAAAATGAGGCAACCTTTTTTCGTTTACTTAAATGCTGCCATAACATGTTTTACGTCTACATTCTTTATTCGATAACCCATAAAAAAACTTACACAGGTTTTACCAATAACATAGAAAGAAGGTTAAAGGAACATAACCTCACAGAAACCTCAGGCTTTACACTCCGCTATCGCCCATGGACGCTAATGAATACTGAAGCATTTGAAACGAAAGCCGAGGCAATGCAGAGAGAAAAATATCTTAAAACCGGAAAGGGAAGAGAGGAAATAAAAAAAATAATAGAGAATTTTTTAGCTAACAACGATGCGGTATCCGCCGCGGCGGAAATGGACTGAAAATCCATGTGCCTCAGGATGCGGTAATCCCGATTGGAGATCGGTTAGGTGCAGCGCACCGGTGATATTGGTAGCCAATACAAATTAAAATGGTCCATCAGGTGCAGCGCACCGGCCTATTTTCCAACATGCAGCACAACGAATGAAATGCTCTTCAATAAATTTAAAACCCCAAAAAATTATATGTAACAGATAATACCCTTAACTACATTTCTGCCAATTTGTACATTATAGGTCGGTGCGCTGCACCTCGATGTATTACATGATAATCACTACAAAAAGTTCGGTGCGCTGCACCTGAATTCCTAAATAATGAAAAAGGTTAACAGGAATTGGAGTGGTAAATGAGTTTTATCCTAATAAAGAGACGGAATCCACCGATGCGGAATCGACTGAACCCTGTTCCTCTTTAGCGAAATCCATCTATCTCCCGCTTCATACCGGGACAACAGCACGGTAACCTCTTCAAATAATTTTTAAATGCGGATTTTTTTTTACCCATTTCCTATGACTTTATCCCGATACAAACCTCTCCCCATTCACCACATAACTCGTACTCCTCCCCCCTCCTTCTTCTTTGATCAAAATGTGGCGCTCTAATAGATTAGTAATATCCCGCAAGGCAGTATCTGTCGACGTATTTGTGATCTTTGCCCATTTCGAAGTATTGACTTTTCCATTAAATCCGTCCAGCATTTTATTGAGCATCAGTTTTTGCCGTTCATTAAAATTTTCATTTGCATGTTTTTCCCAGAATTTTGCCTTCATTAATATATCGGCCAGGGTTTCTTCCGTTGTCGACAAACTTTGGTCAAGGCAGGTCAGGAACCACTCAAGCCAATCCGTTATATCGAGTGAGCCTTTTTGCGTTGCTTCAAGTATGTCATAATACTTATTCCTTTGTTTCCTGATTTCTGCTGACATACTGTAAAACCTCTGTGCACTATTATCAGACCTGGCAAGTTGCATATCAGCAATTGCACGGGCTATCCGGCCATTACCATCATCAAAAGGGTGAATAGTAACAAACCACAAATGTGCAATTGCAGATTTTATAACAGGGTCGGTTGTTTCTCTTTCATTAAACCACTTAAACAAAGCAGCCATTTCATCTGAAATAAGCTCAGCGTCCGGTGCCTGAAAATGTATTTTCTCCCTGCCCATTGGTCCTGAAACTACCTGCATTGGATCACTTTTGTCATTATCTCTCCAGGCTCCAACTACAATTTTTTGCATCCCAGTTCTACCGGTAGGAAAAAGTGCAGCATGCCAATCAAAAAGTCTTACTTCTGTCAGTTCCTGTTGATAATTCTGAGTGGCATCCAGCATCATTTCTACAACTCCTTCCACATTTCTGTCAGCAGCTACTAGTCCTGCTATACCCATTCCCAGTCTTCGGGCTATAGAAGACCGAACCTGTTCCTGGTCCAGTATTTCACCTTCTATCTCACTGGATTTTAAAACATCGAGGGTTAGCATTTGCAAACTTGCTTCACCTTGCAACGAAAAACCAAGAGACTGCATTTTTCCTAAAAGTATTCCTTGTTTGTGCCGGACTTCTGCCAGTAACGTTACAAGCTTCTTCTCATCCCAGGTGAAATGAGGCCAGTCCTTTTTACGGTGAATATATACTGACATAATATTTATTTGCGGTGAATATACGTAATATTCACCGCAGATACACTTAATCACCGCATAATATGCAGTGATTAGGCCATTTAATCGGCTCATTAATATTCAAGCGTATAGAAATTAGCTTAGGAGATTTAATAAACAATGTATAACCCACTTCATCCATAACTTTGCGCCCTCAAATTTGTATATACTAAATGCCAGATAAAAAACAGGCCGCTATAGGATTTATTTTTATTACCCTGATGATCGACGTTACCGGCCTGGGGATTATTATTCCGGTTTTGCCAAAACTCATACAAGAGCTTACAGGAGACAATATCAGTAATGCCGCCCGTATTGGTGGCTGGCTGACCACATCTTATGCCCTGGCACAGTTTCTCTGTTCTCCCATTTTGGGCGGACTTAGTGATAAATATGGCAGAAGACCTGTATTACTTTTTTCCCTTTTTGGCTTTGGTCTGGATTATATCTTTCTTTCTTTTGCACCAACCATTGCGCTGTTGTTTGTAGGAAGGGTGATAGCAGGAATTACCGGGGCCAGTTTCACTACAGCATCTGCTTACATTGCAGACATCAGCGATGACAGCAACCGGGCAAAAAATTTCGGAATGATAGGCGCTGCTTTCGGCCTTGGTTTTATAGTAGGGCCAGTCATCGGTGGATTGCTGGGTTCCCTTGGGCCAAGGGTTCCGTTTATGGCAGCGGCAGTACTTACTTTTTTAAACCTGGCTTATGGTTATTTCGTTTTGCCGGAATCATTACCAAAAGAAGACAGAAGACCATTTAGCTGGAAGACAGCAATACCGGGCCTTTCGCTGATCAAACTTAGAAAATATCCTGCGCTGGTGGGCTTGATTGCTGCATTTTTTCTCATATACCTGGCCGGCCATGCCGTACAAACCAACTGGAGTTTTTTCACGATAGAAAAATTTGGCTGGAGCGAAAAAATGATCGGCATTTCTTTGGGTGTTGTCGGCCTCCTGGTAGGCGCAGTACAAGGCGGACTGATACGCATTGTAAACCCGATACTTGGTAATAAAAAATCAATCTACATTGGTCTTATGCTGTATGCATTAGGATTATTACTTTTTGCATTTGCCAGCCAGGGTTGGATGATGTTTGTGTTTCTCATCCCTTACTGTCTTGGTGGAATTGCAGGCCCGGCCTTACAATCAATCATCAGCAAAGCTGTTCCTAAAAATGAGCAGGGAGAATTACAGGGTGCTTTGACAAGCCTCATCAGCGTTACAGCTATTTTTGGTCCGCCTTTAATGACGGGCTTGTTTGCTTATTTTACCAAACCTTCTGCACCGGTGCATTTCTCCGGGGCTGCATTTTTACTGGCTGCTATCTTTATGTTGATCAGCGTAGTAATCACTTACAAGACATTGCAGGATGATAAGGTAAGTATTAAAGTAGATTCATCGAAAGAAGACATATTAGTTCCTGGTATGTAGGCGCAAGACCTCAGGCTTCTCTTATATTAACAAAAGAAAAAATGGGCTTAATAAACTTTATTGGGCTTATTTCGTTTACTTACAGATTCGATTTTCACATATTATCATTTTCACTAAACCCCATCTAATCATTTTTAGTATGAAATTATTTCTAAAGAGCTTTTTCATGTTATTCCTGGCTGTAGCAGCTACACAAACTGTAACGGCCCAGAAAAATAAAAAAAACACCAAAGCACCTGCTACAGAAATTGTGGTAGACACCACCAAAAAACCTAAAACGGCTTACAAAGGACCAAAGCCTTATGATGAAGTAATCACCTCGAAAGCCAAGAGCGACGAGGGAATGTTTACCGTGCATGAGCAGGATAAAAAGATCTATTTTGAAATTCCGGACAGCATGCTACGCCGGGAAATATTGGTGGTAAACCGGGTGAGTAAAGCACCGGCCGGTCCACGTACCAACCAACTTTCTTATGCAGGTGACCAGATCGGACAAAACGTGATCATGTTCGAGAAAGGTCCCGACAACAATGTATTTCTCCGCACGATTTCTTACGCAGAATATGCCAGGGATAGTACTTCCCCTATGTTCACCGCTGTATCCAACAGCAATATCAGGCCCATAGAATTCGCTTTTGATATCCTTGCTTTTAGCAAAAATAAAAATGCATCAGTGATAGATGCCACAGATATGGTGAATGGAGACAATGATGTTTTTTTCCTGGACAACCGTGCTAAAAAAGGAGCAAATATTGCCGGCCTGCAAAAAGACAAAAGCTATATCGTAGCTATAAAATCTTTCCCGATCAATGTGGAACTGACTACCGTAAAAACTTATGGCAGCAGCCCTACAGCAACTGACGGTGGCAACCTGACTATAGAGTTAAATAGCTCCATGGTATTGCTTCCAAAAACCCCAATCCAACCCCGCTATTATGATGAACGTGTTGGATATTTCACTGTAGGTTATACAGATTTTGACCTGAACCCGCAGGGTGTGCAAAGGGTTAGTTTAATAAAAAGATGGAACCTGCAGCCAAAGCCGGAGGATATGGAAAAGTATAAAAGAGGTGAATTGGTAGAGCCAAAAGATCCTATTATATTTTACATAGATCCCGCTACTCCGGAGAAGTGGATACCATACCTGATGCAAGGTGTTACGGACTGGCAGATTGCTTTTGAAGCAGCTGGTTTTAAAAATGCCATCTTCGGAAAAAGAGCACCTACGAAAGCAGAAAATCCTGACTGGAGTATTGATGATGCCAGGTGGAGTGCAATCGTATACAAGCCCTCTGATGTACCTAATGCAAGCGGTCCTAGTGTGGCAGATCCACGTAGCGGACAGATCATGGAGAGCCACATAAACTGGTACCATAATGTAATGAGCCTGCTGCGCAATTGGTATTTTGTACAGGCTGCGCCATTAGACAGTCGTGCAAGGCAAATGGTTTTTGATGATAAACTAATGGGAGAACTGATTCGTTTTGTCTCTTCTCATGAGGTAGGTCATACACTTGGACTTCGCCATAATTTTGGTAGCAGTTCACAGGTACCGGTAGAAAAACTCAGGGATAAAGCCTGGGTAGAAGCAAATGGTCATACGCCAAGTATTATGGATTATGCTCGTTTTAACTATGTAGCACAGCCGGAAGATAATATTGGTGACAAAGGACTTTTTCCAAGAATTGGCGAATATGATTTATGGGCTATAAACTGGGGTTACAGGTTATTCCCGGAATTTAATAGTGCTGATGCAGAAAAAACGAAAATGAACCAGTGGGTAGTAGAAAAGCTGAAGAACAAACGTCTTTGGTTTGGAGATGGTGAAGGCAACCGTAATGATCCCCGCAACCAAACAGAACAGGTAGGAGATGATGCAGTACAAGGAAGTATTTATGGTATAAAAAACCTGAAAAGAATTGTTCCTAACCTCATTACCTGGACGAAGATGCCAAATGAAAATTACACAAATCTTGGTACCATGTATAATGAGGTAACCAGTCAATTTAACCGCTACAACAATCACGTACTACGTACGGTGGGCGGGGTAATGAAAACACCAAGATTTACCGAGGAACCAGGAACCGTGTACGAAGTAGTAAGCAAAACAGAACAGAAAAACGCTATGGATTACCTGAGCAAAAACGTATTTGTAACACCGCTTTGGCTGGTAAATAATGACGTATTCAATAGAACTGGCGCCAACCCGCTTACCGTAATAGGAAGGCTACAGGAAAATATCCTTAACAGTCTTATTGATGCTAATACCTTAAATAATGTTGTAAAGAATGAAGTAATGCCGGGTAAGGACAATTACAGTCTTGTAGAGTTGCTTAATGACCTGGATAAAGGTGTATGGACAGAGCTTAGCACTAAGCAACCAATTGATATATACCGCAGACAGTTACAACAAACCTATGTAGAGAAAATGCACAACCTTCTCAATCCTGCACCAGCCCCCGCTCCAACAGCGGCAACCGCAGGGAGAACAATTGTAAGAACGGATAATGATTTTGTAGACGTAGGTGCAGCAGTAAGAGCTGACCTTACTTCCCTTAGGGCAAGGATAAATACAACTGCTGCAACTTCTACAGATGTGATGACTAAAATACATTTGAAAGAAATGAGCCGTAGAATTGGAGAAGCGCTCGATCCGAAGAAGTAATTTGATTAAATATTTAATGAGAGAGGTTGGTGTGAAAGCACCAACCTTTTTTTGTTGGCTTATGGCCTTGAATTGTTTGTGTCTAACAAAGAGGATTGAAAGGAATCAAAATGATAGTTGATATACTTGTGATATGAAGAAAGACTGTAATTTGTCTTACATTTTATATTATAATTTAGACTGGTGTTCTGGTTGGTCCGCTGGTCACGAACAAGCCCCAGCGCTGATCATTTTTAGCGTTGCTGCTATGTTTAAGAGCGGGTAACAACCTGGGCGGAGAATTTTTTTAATGATGGGAAAAATGTTTTCCATTTGTACACTGACTCTTCATATAATTAATTATTAATATTCCAGTAGGTGGCCAAACAACATGCCATAGCCAGTATGTTGAAATGAGGGCAAATGTTAGTGATTTAATTACATTGACATGACAGCATCTTTAACTAATGAGATTATATTCGCAGACATTTCAAAAATCTAAATCCGGGTATGAAAAAATTATTTAATCTAAGGTATTTATTAGCATTAATCCTATTCTTTATAATATCACAATCTCAATCTCAAATTATTGGGTGGCAATTTGGTTCCCCAGCTTCTCTCGGTAATGAAGCTACATACACTGCCACAACAAACGATGGCAATTTAAATACCTCAATACTTTCCCGTGGCGCGGGAATTACAGCCTCAGCACTGGCAAGGGGATTTTCTGCAAATAACTTTACTGCTAGTGGCACTAAAGCAAATGCTGTTTCCACTAATCAATTTTACACATTCTCTATTACCCCAATAACTAATTTCAAAGTCTCGTTGTCTACGCTTAACGCTACGCTCAGAAGATCAAGTACTGGGTCCAATGCTTACATCTGGACATACAGCATTGATGGAACTAATTTTACGGAAATTGGTACTGACATAAGCTTTACAAGTACTTCTGATGGAGTTGTTCAACCACAAATTGATTTGTCAGGAATTGCTGCCTTACAAAATGTAACAGCAAACACTATAACTTTCAGGCTATATGCCTGGGGTGCAACTGCAACGACAGGTACCTTTGCAATTGGGAGATATGCTGCTGGAGTTACCACAAATAGTTTAGCCATTGGCGGTACTGTGGTATCTGCGATATCATCCGACGCAGATCTTTCTGACCTAACATTAAGCACTGGAACTTTATCACCCGTATTTTCATCTTCAACGACAAGCTATACAAGTACCGTTGCAAATAGCGTTACAGGTATTACTGTTACTCCCACAGCTGCAGATGCAAATGCTACCATACAAGTAAATGGTACAACCGTAGCAAGTGGTGCTGCTTCAGGTAATATTCCACTTACGGTGGGTTCCAATATTATTACTACTGTCGTGACAGCGCAAGATGGCACGACAACAAATACGTACACTATTACTGTAACAAGAGCTGCCGCAGGTACTCCAGTTCTTACTACTACTTCAGGTGTTAATGACTTCGGTAATGTTTGTATCAATAATACTGCCGGGCCGGAATCTTTTACGTTTGATGGAACTGATCTTGATGGAACTGATATTGTTATTTCCGCAATTTCAGGTTTTAGTTTTTCACTTTCAGCAGCAGGAACGTACACCTCAACTTTAAATATCTCTTACACTGCACCGGGTTTTACGGGCAAAGTTGTTTTTGTAAAATTTACTCCAACACTCGTACAATCTTATGACGGGAACATTGTTTTAAATGGTGGCGGGGTGTCCAATTATAATGTACCGGTTACTGGTTCGGGCATCAATACAAAACCATCTTTAACCACAGGGTCATCAACAGTTACAGCGACTACAGCAACTGTGTCTGCAAATGTTTCGGCTACAGGCTGTACTGCTATTACTTCTTACGGTTTTGAATACAGTACACAAACAGGTTTTCCAGATGGGACAGGTACACAGTTTTTATCTTCCAATCTAACCGGCGGAAATTTCAGTGCAACCATAACGGGTCTATCCCCGAATACAAGGTATTACTACAAAGCATTTGCTACAAATGCAGCCGGCACAACTTACGGGTTGCAACAGTCATTTACAAATACTCCATTGCCCGTTTTAATTTCGGCGCAGCCTGGCCTCAGTTACACGCAGGATTTTTCTGACGTTGGTACATGGGGAAGTTTCTTTACCTCGGGCAACGGTGCAAATCATTTCGGTGGTTTATCTGCAACAACTACTGCACCAGCTTCTGGTATTCCATCACCTACGATTACCACAGCTTCATCTTCTAATTTTAACAGCAACACATTTACATCTTCAGGAGGTATCCACAGGTTCATAGATCCAACTACGCCTACAGAATCCATCATATTTTTATCTACCGGGTCGTCTGATAATACAACGGCAACAGCGCTGGATTTTTACATGGATTTTACAGGTTTGAATGCCGGTACTTTAAGTTTTGATTATGCTACTTTAAACAATGCTACAGGAAACAGAAACGGCTCATTCAGAGTATATACAACAACTAATGGAATTGCTTTTACAGAATTGACCTTCGCCAGTGTTTTAGATTTTACCAACAATGTACCCATCTCAGGTTCAAAAACAAATATCCAGCTACCAGCATCGTTTAACAACAGTGCCACTGCTCGTTTAAGATTTTATTACCATAACGGAAGTGGTAACACAGGTAGTGGTTCACGCCCTAAAATAAGTATAGATAACCTTACTGTAACAGGTGTAGCAACTACACCATGTGCAACACCGACTGCACCTGCAACTTCACTGGTATTTGGAACAATAACAGATACTACTATTGCCGCAAATTTTACTGCAGCATCGCCGGCAACGGATAATTATTTAATTGTAATGAGCAGTAACACTGCGCTTATAAGCAACCCTATAGACGGACAGATTTATAACATTGGCGATAATGTGGGCGATGGTTCGGTCATTGCAAAGGGAGCGGGCACCACCTTTACTGCAACAGGGCTTACAGCACTTACAACTTATTATTTCTTTGTGTTTCCGATGAATGCAATTTGCACGGGTGGCCCTTTATATTATACCACAACTGTACTTAACGGGAACGCAACCACAATTGCTGGTTTACCTCCATGTGTTGCACCAACCACTCAACCTTCTAATCTGACTTTTAATACTTCAACTACAACAAGCATTGCAGGTTCTTTTACTGCTACAACTGCAGACCAGTATTTGGTACTAAGGTCATTGTCTGCATCGCTCGGCGCAGATCCTGTAAATGCCACCTTATATAACACCGGTGATGCTTTGGGAAATGGAACAGTTGTGCAAAGGAGCAGTTCCACTAGTTTTACAGCAACTGGTTT
>JBBQYS010000028.1:0-29821 GCA_038208485.1 Chitinophagales bacterium | reverse complement strand
AAAATTTGCTTACGATCTTTATATCATCAGCAGCAGTCTCTTGAAACGAGACCTGGTTAGATTCATTCCGCCGGAGCAAATGGCTCAATTCGCCAATCTTCCGCCGGTGATTAATTTGACCGGGAACATCAAAGGAGACATAAATGCACTTACAGCAAACATAAAATCAAGTGGCCGGGATTTTGGGCTTTCCGGAATATTTAAACTTTCCAACATAAGCGATCCCGCAAACATTAAATTTGATGCTAACTTTAGTAACCTCCTTCTTACAAGAAATCTCATTGCAGGGTTTCTTCCCCCTGAGGTAATGGATCAAATTAATCTTCCCGAACAGCTTAGTGCAAAAGGAAAGCTAAACGGGAATTCAAATAATATCAAAACAGACCTGCAGATTTTTTCCAGTTATGGAAATGCAACAGTAAAAGGGTTTATTAATAACATACAAAATCCTGAAAAAGCTGTATATGACATGGCCATTTCTACGCCGGGATTCAATATAGGCAAACTTATAAAACAAGATACATCCATTGGAAATGTGGCAGGAAACTTTGTGGCGAAGGGGACTGGTTTTGATTATAAAACAATGAACTCAAATATCAAAGCTGATATTGCTTCATTTGGATTTAATAAATATGAGTATAAGGATGTGAAAATTAATGCCGACCTAAACAATGGTTATATAAAAGCAAAAGGAGTTTCTGAAGATCCAAATCTTGCACTGGCCTTCAACCTGGCTGCAAATGTGACCAATGAATATCCTTCGGTAAGTGGCACGATAAGAATCGATACAGTTCAATTGCAACAATTGAATCTGTATGACAGTGTGTTGAATTTTTCAGGGCTGGTAAAAGTTGATGCAAAAA
Source organism: Chitinophagales bacterium (assembly GCA_038208485.1). Lineage (GTDB taxonomy): Bacteria > Bacteroidota > Bacteroidia > Chitinophagales > Chitinophagaceae > Ferruginibacter. Next base: position 28,958 of record JBBQYS010000028.1, on the reverse strand, counting down.
AATTGAAGCCCCGTGAGCTGGATGCAAGTCTTTTGATAGATTCGCTTCGTTTACAAATGGCAGGTCAGCGCTTTTTATTGGATACTATTTCCGTTCTTGCTTCTAATTCAAATGGTGTTGATTCCATTAAGCTAGATGCACCTTTTGCAACCATCAAAGCAGGTGGTGCATTTGATTATGATAAAATTGGTGCCTCACTTACAAGTTATATTAACAGGTATTATACACTTCCGATAGATAGTCTTCCTTCCGGAAATATTCCTCCGCAGCAATTAGGTTTTGAGGGGCAAATAAAACAAACGCCAATTCTTACTGCACTAGTGCCAGGGCTTACACAGTTCAGCGATATAAATTTCAGCGGAAATTATAATTCTTCTGCGGCCGATAGTGCACTTGCTTTCAATGCAGATATACCCCTGCTTCAATACAGCAATTATAAAATCAGTGAAGGGAAAATAGATATACAATCTAATACAGAGAGAATAAATTATGACATTAGTTTCGATACATTATATACTGGTTCCAAAATTTTGTATGGCTCTTTTGCCAGGGGGTATGCAGCCAATGACAGTATTTCTTTAAATGCAAGGACCCAGGATAACAAAAACAGAGATTGGTTTGGTATTGCAGGCTCTGCAATTGTGGCAAAAGAAGATTACTCTTTCCGGCTACAGGATAGCCTGATCCTGAATTACGAATCATGGGATGTGGCCAAAGGAAATTATATTAGCTATAATAAAGAAGGCATTATTGTAAACAATATATTGCTCAACAATGACACCTCTTCCATTTCCATTGCCAGCAAAGAGCTGGTAAGAAATAGCCCAATTGATATTGCAGTAAAAAACTTTGATCTGGAAACAATAAGTTCCCTCGCCAGTGGTGATACCTTGTTAGTTTCGGGAGTGCTGAATATTAATGCAACTGTAAGTGACCTGGAAAAAAAACTTCCGGGATTTACAGGTACAGCCACAGCAACCAATCTCCTGTTTTTGGAAAATCATATTGGTGATTTGAAAGCAAATGCCCAAAAAGCCAGTGACAATGAAATAACCGCCGATATATCACTTGATGGTTATGGAAACGACATAAAAGCCAATGGAAGTTATTACCTGAACAATACCACAAAAGAATTTGATGCTACAGTAAATATTAATTCTTTCAGTTTCCGTACTATCGAAGCTTTCTCTGCCGGAGCGCTCACACGCAGTAGTGGAAGACTTCGCGGAAATATTGATGCAACAGGAAAGTTTGCCGATCCAAGGTGGAAAGGAGAGATAAATTTTGACACGGCAAAATTTACTGTTACCCAACTTGGTACGCCCTACTTTATAGATCAGCAAAAGATAGTGCTTGATCATCCAAGGATATCATTGCCTAAATTCACTATAAAAGATTCCCTGGATCACAAAATGGTTTTGGATGGCTATGTAGCCACAACCCCTGATAAAGACCTGAATTTGAACCTCGATATTGATGCCGACGATTTTGTTTTGGTAAATGCAAAAAAAGCAATTGGCAGTCAGCTCTATGGTTACGCAGCTGTAGATGCTGATATCAAAGTAACAGGTAGCGGAGTAGCCCCAAAAATAGAAGGGAATCTTGCAGTCAATGATAAAAGTGACCTGACTATATTATTACCAGAAATCAATTATGCAAAAACAGAAGGTGAGGGAATTGTCCGGTTTATTGACAGGGATACTTTTGATATAAATCCGCCGGTTTTAGCATTCACACCAGCAAAGGATCCTCCAAAAACATTTGCACAGTACCTGAATTATAACCTTAATATTGAAATAAACAAAGAGGCTGCTCTTACAATAGTTATTGATCCTATAACAGGAGACCAGGTAAAAGTTCAGGGTGATGCAGAACTCAATGCAGGTGTAGATCCCGGAGGGAATCTTGTGATTGCAGGAACCTATAATTTGTACGATGGATATTATGATTTTCATTATCAATTTCTGAACAGGCAGTTTGACCTGGTTCAGGGCAGTACCATCAGGTTTGCAGGCGAACCTTTGGATGCTGTTGTAGATATTACAGCAACTTATACTGCTAATACTTCTGCCAAAGAATTAATAGGTAATGAGGTAAGTAATGCAGATGCATCTACCAGTAATGCATTAAACCAGAAATTGCCTTTTAAAGTATTATTGCATCTTAAAGGCCCGCTGAGTAAACCACGTATTTCTTTTGATATTTCTTTACCTGATGATGGAGCTAATATAAATAGCTCTGTAAGGAGTTCTATAGATGGAAAACTGGCCCAGATCAGGGATGATGAGGCCGCTACGAATAAGCAAGTATTCTCATTGCTTCTATTTGGGCGTTTTGTAGGTGAGCAAAGCAGCGATTTCTTTAAGGGAAATGGTGGCGATTTCTCCGATTTAGCCCGCCAGAGTGTAAGCCAATTCCTGTCTGCAGCATTGAACCAGATAGCAGGTGATGTGATCAAAGGAGTAGATATAGACCTCGGATTAAACTCATATAATGATTATAGTAGTGGAAATGCTTCTAACAGAACTGACCTGAATGTGGCAGTAAGTAAATCATTTTTAAACGACAGGTTGAAAGTTTCTGTGGGACAAAATTTTGGATTGGAAGGACAGGACGCTGCAAACAAAGCAACCGGCAACACAGGATTTCAGCCGGATATTTCTATAGGGTATAAATTGACCAAAGATGGAAAGTATTTGCTGAGGGCATACACAAAAAACCAGTATGAAGCAACTGTAGATGGTTTCGTGGTGGAAACAGGGTTGTCATTTGTGCTAACACTGGACTACGATAAGTTCCGGGAGTTGTTTCAAAAGAAAAAAAAGAACTAGAAATGGGTGGCTGGCAGTATCTAAAACTACCAGTAAAAAAATAGATTAAAAGAAAAGATGAAATCTGGAGTTTACTTTTTAATGGCTTTTATAATTCTTACCGCGGCTTCGTGTAGTGTACGAAAGTACCTGGAGCCAGGACAACGTATTTATAAAGGTGCCAGTGCCAAGGTGAATAAAACTGCTGAAGTTTCGGGGAGTAACAGGTCTTTAAGAAAACTGGTACTTAAAGCTGCTGCACCAAGATCAAATAAATTTTTACTGGGACATCCTTACAAGGTATGGTGGTGGTATGTTATTGGAGAACCAAAAAGAGAAAAAGGATTTAAATCTTTTCTCAGGGATAAACTTGGAGAGCCACCTGTATTTGATGATAGGGTACATCCTGAATCTACTGCAGAAAATATGGCTTCTTTTATGCACAACCAGGGCTATTTTCAAACAACTGTACAAGGTGATACTTCTCATTACAAATATTTTACAAAAGCAAAATATACGGCACATGTAAAACCGCAATATCATATTGGTAAGTTAGAGTGGATTGATGATTCATCAAAACTGATCAGTATGCTGAAGGAAGAATTTAATAAAAATGGATTTATAAAAGAAGGAGATCCTTACACACTTTCTACCTTCAGCGCAGAGTACGACCGCCTGGACATTTACCTGAAAAAAAATGGGTATTACTATTTCAACCCTACCTATTTATATGCATACGTAGATAGTACTGTTGGTGACAGGAAAGTAGATGCAATTTTCAATATAAAAAAATCTACACCACCCATAGCCAAAGAGGTTTTTAAAATTGGGGATATAACCCTCTATCCAAATTATAGCCTGGATCAGGAGATGCCGGATACTACCCTAAGGGGCCGCAGCCGTTTCGATAGTTTATATATACAGGATAGCTCAAAAAAGTATAAATCATCACTGTTTGCCAATACAGTTACTTACAGACCAGGAGAAATTTATAACAGTACTGAGCAGAATGCAACACTAAACAGGCTGATAAACCTCGGTGTATTTAAATTTGTAAAAAGCCGTTATGAAAGACAGGATGATACCACAAATAATAAATTGAATGTTTTTTACTACCTCACTCCATTACCAAAAAAATCTTTGCAGGCACAGATAGATGGTTTTACAAAAGAGAACAATTATTATGGAACAGAGTTGAGTGTAAACTGGAGGAACAGGAATGCCTTCCGGGGTGCAGAACAACTGGGTGTAAAAGCTTATGGTGCACTTGAAACAACTAATGGTGATTCCCTGAGAAATTCCAATTATAGAATAGGAACTGAAATTACTTTAAAAGTTCCCCGTTATGTAATTCCTTTTTTTAAGATAAGAGAGAAGAAATTTTATCCGCCAAATACAACCTTCTTGTTGGGGTATGAATATTTTATCCGCAACCTGTTGTACACAAAAAATTTATTCCGGTTAAATTATGAATTCACCTGGAAGAATAGTGTGTTGAACCAGTTCACCCTGGCGCCGGTAGCATTAAGTTACCTGAGTGTAACCGGTATAACAGATACATTTAAAAAACAATTAATAGCTACACCGGCATTACAATTAAATGTTTTTGAGGAAGCAACGCTGGGATCTTATTTTAATTATACCTATAACTCCGGCTTAAAATCTGTAAAAAATAAATGGTATTTATTAGGCGGGGTAGATGTTTCAGGAAATATTTATGGAGCGATTACCGGTGCAAAAAATTACAGGGAGAAAAAAATATTTGGAACTCCATTTGCCCAATATGCAAAATTTGATATAGGTGTACATTATACAAGAGTGCTTAATAAAAGTAAGCTGCAACTGGCGAACAGGATTCTGTTGGGTATTGGTCTGCCGTATAATAACTCTAAAATACTCCCTTATGGAAAACTGTATACCATTGGTGGGTCTACGTCTTTAAGGGGTTTCAGGAGCCGAAGCCTTGGGCCTGGAACACATAAGCCAACAGCTGAAGACCAGCGTTTTTTCCAGATCATTGGCGGGGATTATAAGTTCCTGGCCAATACTGAACTTCGGATTCCTATAACTCAACTATTAAGCACCGCATTGTTTATAGATGCCGGAAATATCTGGACCAAAGACACGATCCTGTTTGGGCCGGAAGGTAAATTAACCAAAGACTGGTTTAAAGAAATAGCTGTTTCTTCAGGTTTTGGTATTCGCTTCGATGCTACTATATTATTGATCAGGGCTGACCTTGGTATCCCATTGCGTAAACCTTTTCTTCCCGACGGGCAACGTTGGGTACTGGATCAATTTAACTTTAGCAGCGCTGCCTGGAGAAGAGAAAACCTGATACTTAATATTGCTATTGGGCTTCCTTTCTAACCAGTTTATTTTACCGGAATAATTGCAGATATTTTGCCAATACCATTTTCATTAAATGGTTCTATTGCAAAATAATAATCCTGATCAGCAGAAAGACTTTTCAACAATAGCTTGTTATCGCCATAAATCATCCATGAATTATATAATTTATCAGGGGCTATTCCCCAGAGAATATTATAGCCTTGTGTGTTTGCCAGGTTATCCCAGGTAAGCATGGCATCTCTTCTGTCAGCGTACCTGTTCCCGGAAAATTTTTTTATCATCCCAGGTTTTGCTCCAGTACTGGTTCCAAATATTCTGAATCCCGAAATAGCAAGATTTATTGTTGGTACATGTATGTTGTTATACCTGATATACCTGGCCTGTGCAGGTGTTAGCAATTCTTCATAATCATTTGGTACGTCTGCAAAACTGTTGCTTTTATCTATCAATGTCTGCCAGTTTTTTCCATCCAAAGATCCTTCTACAATAAATCTGTGGCGAAGACCGGGAACCCTTCCATAAAGGCCTGATTTGTGGTCATGAAAATTTATTTGTAAAGCATGTACCGTACTGATTTTTTGCAGATCAATCATTAACCATTGCTTATTGTCATTTTCTTCTGCCAGCCAAAAAGTTTTTACATTTTCATCATCCACATTTTCTGGTTTATTATTTTCTGCAACAGAAGATGCAGTCACAGGTTTTTTATAGGACAGCAACATCCATCCTGCAAAATCTCCTGACATGGTATAATTTTCAGGATTGTAAATATTGTTTTGAGGCGCCTGGTGAGGATAGTCGCCAAAGTAAGTGTTACTATGCATCAGCCCGTCATTATCAAACCAGGTAGGATACATGCAAAGTCGTCTTTCCCAATTTACATTTACAGAAACAGCCATTGATGCAAAATGCCAATAAGTATTGTGCGGGCCAATGACTGTACTACCATGACCTGCCCCATTCATAAAGCCTCCGGGTTTGTAAGAAAATGGATTGTTGGGCATGTATTTATAAGGACCAAGCGGCTCATCAGCAATGTATGCACCATCACCATACACATTAAATTCTGTACCTGGCGCCGCATATTGTAAATAGTATTTGCCCTTATGTTTAGTCATCCATGGTCCTTCTATATATCCACCTAAGGTTGTATCAGCATGGTTGTTGCCGAATCTCTCCCAGCCATATATAGCCGGCTTGAGGTTATACAGTTCATAAGTTTTATCAGAAGGGCGAAATGATTTATTCTTATCCAGGGTTTTTGCCCGGATAGGAAATTTATTGGAAGAACCCCAGTACATATAACCACTGCCATCTTCATCTATAAAAAGACCGGGGTCCTGTAAATTATTTAAAATTGCAGGGACTGCTTTCCAGTCTCCTTTTTTTGGCTCATCAGTGTATAACACACTCATAGAGCCCGATGGATTTCCTGTAAAGTATAAAACAGAATCTTTATAGTTGTGTGCTGCCGGTGCATTGGACCCTTCAAAATACCATTTCTGTGGAGTGATAAAATCCCAGTGTAGCAGATCCAGGGAATGCCAGTAGCCCAGGGAACGGGTAACAAACATGTAATATTCTCCCCTGAATTCCACGACTGCAGGATCTGCTCCTGAGCGGTAGGAAATATCATTGTGGGCATTATAGATCATATAAGTATAATCCAGGTTGAGTGGATTGCAATAGGTTCTTTGTTGTGCATGCAACAGCACAGAATAAAAAGAAACAAAAATCAGGAGGAGTATTTTTTTCATGATTTAAAGTTTTTGGATCGTTACGCCATTTAATATTGTTTTTCCCTCTTCTGCCACAAAGCTGATATTAATTCCTTTTCCTTCTTTCACATGGATAATTTTGTCGAGGATAACCGCCGTAAGTATACCATAATCTTTTTCGATATCCAGTTGCTTCATCCAGCTTTCATTGTTCAGTGATATAGAAAAAGTTCTTTTCCTATTATTTCTCTGAGCAGCAGTAAATAATAAAGTTTTAGGTTTAAAAATAACTTATTCAGAGGAAAAATTAAGTGTCCATAAATGACAAAAGCAGCCTCAATGGCTGCTTTTAGTTCTGGTTGTTGTTTTGTTTATGTAGAAAGTGGAGAAGAAGTATCGTTGTTATTTTGTAATCCTTCTTCAAATGTTTTTTCAGCTGTTGGTGGGTTATTACTATCTTTTGTAAGTTCATCCTTGATTGGCTCTTCTGTTTTTGCTGCCTCAGTATTGTCTATTACTTCTTCTTCTCTTCCCGGTCGGGAAGTGTCCATTGCCGGATCTGGTTTATTGTTTTCCATCTTTTATTTTATTAAAATTGATGATCTTGGTTTCTTTATCTATAAATAGATTCTGAAAAGCTGCAGTTACATATGCTTTGATTGTTGGTAAACTGTTCATTGCAGCTGTTGTAAGTGCAGTCCTGGCTATTCCAGCAATTATAGATGAACTTTCGGGCTCTTTTTCTTCAACCTCATGATCATTTTCATCCTTCTTATTATATTTTGTTATTATTTTTTTAGTAATAATGGCAGCTGCAATTGTGCCCCCAATTTTTAACCCCAAACTGAGCGCATCTTCACCATCAGTTACTTTATGTACAGCAGCCTTAAATAAATTTTTGGGCTTGAGGCTATCTTTAATTTCATCAACGGTAAATGCCATCACAGCTTCCTGCATTTCCTTTTTCTTATTCAGTTCTTCTATCGCATCTTTTAGGTCCTGGTAAGAATTGAATTCAATAATGCGTTCATGGCGATCGGTCACTTGCATAAATTATATAATTTTTTCAGAAGATTCCATGAATCATTTTTTGTAAATAGATGAATAATTATTTCAGCATTTTTTTCATCAGGGATTCACTTATCGGGTCTTTGATCAAAACCTTTTTTAGCATAAAAAAAATAATTCCGGTGAACACGTATAAACCACCAATAGCAAAAAAGCCGTATTCCATTCGCTCAAAATAGGTTCCCAGCCACAAAGCTGCGCCTATGCTCAAGAAGAGCAACGCTATTAGAAATAAAACTATAGCAACCAAACTTGTGATAAGAGACGAAAAATTATCCGTCGCATTTTTTGCAAGATTTAGTCTAAACAGATCTACTCTAGTATCTATGTAACCTTTTGCTGTACTAATGAGGGTGGACAAGTTTCCTTTTTCAGATTCTTCGTGTTCCATACGCTGTTTTATCACCGGAATTATTGATATAAAAAATTTAGCTCATTGCTGCTTTAGCTTCGCCTTTGTATTCATTTGCTTTGGCTTTTCCAGCTTCCAGTTTGTCTTCTGCTTTACCACGGATGCTGTCATACCTTTCCTGAAGGGCTTCTCCCAATTCATTAAATTTGTTTTTTACTGAATCACCCAGGTCACCACCTTTTTTAGCTAGCTTTTTCCTGGTAGACTTTCCGCTCTCCGGAGCGAACAAAAGACCTACAGTAGCACCAACTGCGGCACCAACTAATATTCCTGCTAATAATTTACTTGAACTCATAATAATTAATTTTTAAATGTTGAATGTTGATTGTGTAATATATTTAATATCTAAAATGCTGCCAAAATAATCAGGTACAATAAATGTAAGTATATAATCTTTTTTGTGTAGGCTTTTCCACATTTGATGCTTTTGGTTTTTACACGTAATACTATAAAGATTAATTTGGGCCAAAAAAATTTCTATTATTATTAGCATGCAATTATATTACAAAACATGAAATGGGGAATTTACCAAAATAAGATCGCTGCTATTATTGCCACATTTATACTGCTGATCTTTTCTTATATCTTATTGTTCTTTAATGTTGAAAAACTTTCTGAACAAACTGCATGGATATCCCATACCTATAAGGTAATAGAAAAACTTGACGAATTATCATCTGAGAATAAAGATCTTGAATATAATTTTAATGGATACCTGAATATGGGTCGTGAACTCTTCAGAAAAAGGTTCATGGAAAATAAGAATTCTATTGACAGTGTATGGAGAGAATTACAGGATCTAACTTCCGACAACCCTCCCCAGCAAGCCAGATTAGATCAGCTTAGAATATTGCTGGATGCAAAAATGGACAGGCTGATCAAAACTATTGATACCTATAAGTCGAGTACGGACGGCAATCAATTACAAAATCAAATATTTGAAGATTACTACAGTAGCGAAATAATTGGAGCAGTTAAAAGGGCCATTATTGAAATGGCGAGACAGGAAACGATGCTCCTCCAGGAAAGAACACTTAAAATGGAAAGGTTCTCCCGCATCATCAAAATAATAAACCTTATTTCCCTTCTTATTGCGTTAAGTTTTGCATTTGCTGCTTTTCTCGTTTACAAAAAAGAATATGAAATCCGCAAAAGAATCACACAGGAGTCTGAAGCATATAAACAAGAGTTGGAACGCCGGGTAGTGGAACTTGCTGCAGCCAATAAGGAGATTAAAGAGTATAAAGAGGTTGAAAAATTTGCTTCTACCGGCCGTATCTCCAGAACAATAGCACATGAAGTAAGGAATCCACTTACCAACATAGATCTTGCTGCCGAGCAATTGAGGGAAAGTATTCCACCAACTGAGGAAAATGAAATGCTATTAGATATGGTAGGCCGAAACAGTATGCGTATCAATCAGTTGATCAGTAACCTCCTGAATGCTACTAAGTTTACAGAATTGATTCCTTCGGATGTGTCTATTAATGAATTACTGGAAGATGCTTTGGCATTGGCCGGGGACAGAATAAACCTGAAAAGAGTAGTTGTAGAAAGAAATTTTGATAAAAACATCTGCAAAATTAAGGTTGATGAGGAAAAAATGAAGATCGCCTTTCTAAATATTATTGTAAATGCCATTGAAGCAATGCCCGAAAATGATGGTAAATTAACTATCAGGACTTCAAGACAAGGTGAGTTCTGTATTATAGAATTTATTGATAATGGGGAAGGTATGGATGAAGAAATCCTTTCTAAATTATTTGAACCTTATTTTACTGTAAAAGAAAACGGGAATGGCCTGGGATTAACCAATACACAAAATGTGATACTAAACCACAAGGGTAAAATTGATGTAAAGAGCGAAGTCAGCAAAGGAACAACTTTCGAAGTTTATCTTAGAATGTAAACTGTTGTACAGGTATTTTAATTCAAATTCAGTACCTGGTCTACAGTATTATAAATTTCCGCACGATTAAATGGCTTGCCTATAAAGGCATCTGCACCACGGGTAATGGCGAGTTTTTTGTCAGCAGCAGTGTCATGTGCTGAGATCATAATGATCTTAGTTTCAGGATATTTCTCTTTGATATAACCAACATAATTTACACCTAACCCATCTGGCAAATGATTATCTAAAAATACCAGTGAGGGATGATCTTCGGCCAAAGCCTTTTTAGCTTCACTTAAAGAATTTACAAATCTCGAATTTTCATTCGTTTTTTGTTTTAAAATCATACCTAGTAAAAAACAAATGTCTTTTTCGTCATCTATAATGAGTATCATATGTGGGTGGTCCAATGTAGTATATTCCGGTTTCAATTGAAATTTTATCAGTGCTATTAATCATTCCTTTCGAGCAATTACGCTGCCAAAGTTATTATCCCAATCATTAATCCACACCTGTTACAGATTAACTTCAATTTTTTTCTCATATGTGCAATAGTTGCCCCAGATTATAGATGTTTAAACATCAGTACTTTTTGTATTGGGTACGGTAAAATATTAAGTAAGAAAACTGCGCTTTCAGCGGAATTATTTTCTTACTTTTACACATATTGTTTTCGTATAGTAAGTTTTAAATACCAGCAAATTAGCTGTTTACTATTTTTAGAAACCAAGCATTTTATATGAAGAAACTGCTTATTATTGATGATGACCTCGATATGTGTGTGTTATTGAGTCGTTATTTAAAAAGGAACGGATATGAGGTGGACACAGCTCACTCTGCCACTAAAGGCCTCGCAAAGTTTAAAGAAGGAGACTTTGATATTGTGCTTTGTGATTTCAGGTTGGGAGACAAAGACGGTAAAGATGTTTTATCAGAGATCAAAACTGTATCTCCGGAAACTATTGTGGTTATTATCACCGGATACTCGGACATTAAGATAGCTGTAGATGTTATCAAGATGGGCGCTTATGATTACATTACTAAGCCCCTGATTCCAGATGAAGTATTAAAGGTGCTTAATGATGCTATTGAAGCTCCGAATGCTGAGCACACACCCTCAATTGCATTAGGCACAGAGGCAAAAACAGCTAAAAAGACTTCTTCAAAAAAATTGACACATATAGGCGAATTCCTTGTAGGCCAGGATAGGGCTACAAAAGAATTATATCGCCAGATAGAAATAGTGGCACCAACCAACTATAGTATAATACTCTATGGAGAAAGTGGTACTGGTAAAGAAGTTATAGCCAAGACCATCCATAACACCAGTGCCCGGAAGGACAAACCTTTCATAGCCATGGATTGTGGAACCCTGAGTAAAGAACTTTCCGGAAGTGAATTATTTGGTCATATGAAAGGCGCTTATACAGGGGCACTTGCAGATAAAGAAGGGCACTTTGAACTGGCAAACGGAGGGACGTTATTTTTGGATGAAGTAGCCAACCTCACTTATGAGATACAGGCTTCTCTGCTGAGGGTGATACAAGAGAGAAAATTTAAAAGAGTTGGTGGAAATAAAGAAATGCCGGTAGATGTAAGGATCATAGTAGCCAGTAACGAAAACCTGCAGGATGCTTACCGTAAAGGAAAATTCCGTGAAGATCTTTATCATCGTTTCAATGAGTTTTCAATCAATCTTCCGACATTAAGAGATAGAAAAAAAGATATTCCTCTTTTTGCAGAATTCTTCCTGGAGAAGTCTAAAAATGAACTGGATAGGGATATAGAGGGCTTTGAACCGGAAGTAATGACTATGTTCGAAAATTACAGCTGGCCGGGGAACCTTAGAGAATTCCGCAATGTGGTAAGGCGATCTGTTTTACTTACGCAGGATGGACTTGTACAAGCATCTACGCTTCCCTGGGAAATTACAAACCCTACCGGATCTCCGTTAAGCAACAGGCCTTTAGAAAAAGCTACTTCAGCACCTGCCGCTTCATCTGAAGTTACAGATGTAAAAGAGTATGACCTTAAAACTTCTGCATCCCGGGCAGAGTATGAAGCTATAATGGCCGTATTGAAGGAAGTAAACTTCAATAAGACTAAGGCTGCTGAGATATTAAAAATTGATAGAAAGACGCTGTATAACAAGATTAAAGGTTATACCGAATTGAATAATAGTAATTAAACTGTTTTTTGCAGAGGTATTGTTTCCTGCAGTACCTCTGCCATTAAATTGATCTTTGCAAATTCCTTATTGTTCAATGGGGAATTCGAAGGATTTAAAAACTCCCACTGATTTATCCCTTTTTGCAAAAGGACATATTTAAACTTCCTGTTATCTCCGTATATTTCGTACATTTTGCACTTCCCCCAGGTATCTGCATAAAAAGCAAAGTTTAGATTTTTATCTCTATCCTTCATCCAGGCAAGCGGCTTAGATAAGAAAATCAATTGTAAATTAAGTTGCAGAAAAGTATTGCCAAGTTCTTGTGCAAAACTTGTAAAGCCAAGATCCTCTTCCACCCATTTCCCTGAATCTACATCTCGGAAAATTATATTGGAATAATCTCCGATCCAAACCCGATACATCAAATGATACCGGTTTTTTATTTCACAATAATTTACAGGCGTACTCGCTCCGTTGAAAATTATCTCAGTTGATTGTATCATAAAGTTCATAAACAAAAAGGTACATAAATACTGCCATTATGAACTATTTGTGATTAATTAACGAATCTTGTAATCAATTATTACATTTTTATTACAATTTAAAAATCCATTCAGGCTTTTTTCAAGTACTATTAACTGCTAGATGCTTATTCATACCATACATTTGCAACATGATAAAATTTGAGAAGTTTATTCTACAAAATGGCCTTAGGGTAATATTTCATGAAGATAAAAGCACCCCTATGGCCGTGGTAAATGTTATCTACGATGTAGGGGCAAGAGACGAAGATCCGGAAAAGACGGGTTTCGCACACTTTTTTGAGCATTTGATGTTTGGTGGTTCAGTAAATATTCCTGAATACGATGAGCCCCTGCAAAAAGCCGGTGGTGATAATAATGCCTTTACCACCAATGATGTCACTAATTATTATTGTCAACTTCCGGCTGATAACCTGGAAACTGCATTTTGGTTGGAGAGTGATCGGATGCTTAGTCTTGCATTCAGCAAAAAAAGCCTGGAGGTGCAGAGAAAGGTGGTAAGCGAAGAGTTTAAAGAACATTACATTAATAAACCCTACGGAGATGTGTGGCATACTATGAGAACCCTGGCTTACAAAGAGCATCCCTACAAATGGATGACGATCGGTGCTTCTTTAAAGCATATAGAAGATGCAACTCTCGAAGATGTAAAAGGCTTTTTTCTCAAGCATTACAATCCCTCTAATGCAATACTCGTTGTAGCCGGCAATACTGACCTGGAAACAGTAAAAACTTTAGCAAAAAAATGGTTTGGCCCTATACCAGCAGGAGAAAAATATGAAAGAAATCTTCCGGTAGAACCAACACAAACGTCTGCCCGCAAACTTGAAGTAAAAGCTGATGTTCCATTAGATGCTTTTTACAAATGTTGGCACATGTATCCAAGATTGGATAAGCGCTATTATACTGTAGAATTTATAACTGAGATATTGAGTGGTGGCGGTTCTTCCAGGCTTTTCCAGGCTTTGGTAAAAGAAAAAAAACTCTTCAGCAGCATTGATTGCTACCATTTTGGCAGCACAGATGCAGGCCTGCTGACCATAGAAGGAAAGCTTGTAGAAGGGGTGGCTATGGCTGATGCAGAAGCAGCAGTAGAAGAAGAAATATACAGGCTACAGAGCCTTGGTATAACCGAAGGAGAACTACAAAAAGTAAAAAATAAAACGGCAACCATTATGGCTTATGAAGATATGAGCATTATGAACCGTGCTGCCAACATTGCCATGTATGAAGTCCTGGGAGATGCAGAGCTAATCAACAAGGAGTTAGGTTACTATAATGAAGTAACTGCAAAAGATATAGTAGAGCAATGCAACGAGATATTTAAAGCCAGCAACAGCAATACACTTTATTATTTTTCCAAAAAAGAGAAAACTACAGCGCAGCTTAAAACTGCAGTATTAGAAACTGATCTTTCTCCAAACAATTAAAAATTTCCACCACCGCATGATCGATAGAAAAATAGTGCCACTGATAAAAGATGCAGTAGAATTTGATTTGAAACTGATGCCTTATCATCATTATACATTAAGTAACGGTGTGCCTGTGTATGAGATAAATACAGGCCCACAGGAAGTAGCGCAAATTGAATTTGTATTTTATGCAGGCAACTGGTATGAAGAAAAAAAGTCTGTTGCTTCGGCAACAAACGCCCTGTTGAAAAATGGTACGATCAATAAAACTGCTTTTCAGCTTAATGAGGCTTTTGATTATTATGGTGCATTTTGTAACCGGTCTTCTCACCATGAAACCTCGGTGATTAAATTAAATTCCCTGAGCAAAGACCTGCCGGAATTACTGCCTGTGATCGCAGAAATGATCTCAGAATCTATTTTTCCTGATGAAGAACTCGCAATATTCAAACAAAACAATAAACAACAATTGAGTGTGAGTCTCAAGAAGAGCGACTTCGTTGCCAGCCGGCTTATAGATTCATATTTATATGGCGAAGATCATCCGTATGGAACTTATACAAATGCCGAAGACCTCGATGCCTTGCAGGCTGAAGAACTCAGAGCGTTTTATAAAAAGTATTATCGGGAAGGACAATGTGTGATCTTTGTTTCTGGAAAATTCAAGCATTCTACAGAAGAATTACTCAATAAATATTTTGGCTTTCTTCCATTGAATGCCCCGGATTTCATACAGGCAGCAAAAGTCATCCATCCATCTACGGAGAAAAAATTTCGCATAGTGAATGACGAAAAAGGCGTACAGGGAGCTATTAGAATAGCAAGGCCTTTCATTAGTAGAAGACATCCTGATTTTACTAAAATGATGTTGTTGAATACTTTGTTTGGTGGTTATTTTGGCAGCCGGTTAATGAGTAACATCCGGGAAGACAAGGGGTATACTTATGGCATTCACGGTTATGTGCAAAACCACATTCATGAGTCTGCGTTAATGATAGCAACTGATGCCGGAAAGGATGTAAGTGAAGCCACCATACAGGAAATATATAAAGAAATGGCTTTGCTCCGCAATGAACAGGTGGATGAAGAAGAGCTTTCTTTAGTAAGAAATTACATGATTGGTTCTATCCTGGGTGGGCTGGATGGTCCGTTCCAGATCATGTCGAAATGGAAGAATATTATATTGAATGGTCAGGATGAAAATTATTTTTACAATTCCATCAATGCCATTAAAACGACTACTGCTAAAGAGTTACAGGAGTTAAGCAATAAATATTATACAGATGACTCTTTTTATGAACTGGTTGTTTACTAAGATATCTCTTTAGAGTTTTCTATCCAGCAGTAGTGCCATTTGTAGAAAAATATTGGCATTTTCAGTAAACCTGTTCAGGTTTACTTTTTCATAAGTATCAGTTACCTTATGATAATCTGCATGGTCTTCTACACCAAGATAAAGGAAAGGAATATTTTTCTGAAAAAAGCTTGCATGGTCACTCAGTAAGGTCCAATCCTGGGCGTCAGTGGGTTTGTCATAGCCACTTTTTAATATAGTAGCTGAGCGTGGAGCAATACTGTCTACCAAATAACGGAATGAAGGATTGTGAAATAACCCGCTTGCCCAAATGCTATTGTTGTCACTTCTTGCCAGCATATCAGCATTTAGGTTAAACTTTAGTTGACTTAATGTAATGCCTGACGGAAGGTTATTTACAAAATATTTTGATCCCTGCAGTCCGACTTCTTCAGCATCCCAAAGGGCAAAGATCACCGTGAATTTAGGTTTGTGTGCCTGGAAATATTTTGCCATTGCCAGTACCGTAGCTACGCCACTTGCATTATCATCTGCTCCATGATACACAGTACCGGTACTATTCTTCCCAAGGTGGTCATAATGTGCCCCTACTACAATGTATTGTTGTGGATTCACTGTGCCTCTTACGAGCCCCAGTAAATTCTTTCTATTCACAGAACTATATGTAAAATCCTGTGCAAAGCCTGTAGAAAAACTATCTACACCGGCTTCTCTGAGCCTCCGTTGGATCAATTGATGCGTAAGTGAAACTTCTGCGGTTCCGGCTTTTCTTCCTCCATACAAAGCGCTACTTAGTAACTTAAGGTCAGTGACAAGTTGTGTACTGTCAAGTAGCCTGAGAAGCGTAGCATTGCCAGGGGTTTGAATTGTGTCAATGGGATTTGGAGGGGCTATTAAGTCAACCTCACGCTGGCATTGTACTAAAACAAAAGTGATAAAAATTCCAAGAAATATTCTTTTCATAAAAACAGAAATGTTTGAAGCAATAAAATTAAGTGATGGTTCGCAGGTGAAAATAACTTAATAATCCACCACATGGTAGGCGGGATTCAAATTTTTTAGTTAATTCTGCTTATAGTGGATAATAATACGGCACCGAAAACACCTGCCGTTTCGGTACGGAGCCTTGTATTTCCCAATGATACCGGCAGGTAATTATGTTGCTCAGCCAATTTAATTTCTGAAGCGGAAAAATCTCCTTCCGGCCCTATCAGCAAACTAACATCTCCGGGATGGGGAAAGGTGAATTCCTGTAAGGGGAGTTTGCGGTCATCTTCGGCACAATGCGCTATAAATTTATATTCAGCACAATGCTTTTCTATAAATGTTGAAAAAGAAACAGGTTCATGTAACAGTGGCAAAAAGCTTTGCTGGGACTGCAACATAGCAGATACAAGAATGTTCTGCAATCTTTCTTTTTTGAGGTTTGTTTTCTCTGTATGGGCACAAAGTATTGGAATGATTTCATTAATGCCTATCTCGGTCGCTTTTTCCAGGAACCACTCAAACCTGCTACTGTTTTTTATTGGAGAAATGGCTATGATCTTTTTCACAGCTTCCTGTTGAAATTTTTCAATGCTTTCAATTTTTACCAGGCTTTTCTTTTTGTGTGCATCTGTGATTACCGTTTCTGCAACAGAACCTAAACCATCTGTAAGTTTTATTTTTTCTCCCGGTTGCATGCGCAATACCTGGATCACATGGCGGGAAGTATCTTCAGATAATACAATTTCTGCGCCTTCTGCAGCTAATTCCGTCACATAAAAAACAGGTAAACTCACTTATAATTTAATTGATTTTTGGTGGTGAATGAACCCTAGAAAGGTGCATCTTCATCATAATTATCTTCATTCATCTTACTGCCTTTCTGAATGTACATACTTGCTTCTCCACCGCCTGTTTCTCCAGGTTTAACTGGCCGGAAATTTCCAGCAGGTGCTGAGAAGCCGGGGTGGTCATCTTTTTCATCCTCCACAAATTTCTGAATATGTAATTGTGCACGAAGGTCAATTGTATCCAGGCTACCATTCCTGTGCTTGGCTATTTTTACTTGTGTCAGTCCTTTTTGGTTTTCGCCAAATTCATTTTTGTCCATATCATAATAATCAGGACGGTACAGGAACATAACCATATCGGCATCCTGCTCAATAGCACCGGATTCCCGGAGATCACTCAACTGTGGAATTTTATTTCCCTCTTTTCTTTTCTCTACCTCACGACTCAGCTGGGAAAGTGCAATGATTGGTATCTGCAGTTCTTTTGCAAGTCCTTTCAGGTCACGGGAGATTTTGCTGATCTCCTGTTCCCGGTTGCTGTTGCGGTCAGCACTACCACTCATCAATTGTAAATAATCTATGATAATCAGACCAACATTATTCTTACTTTTTAACCTCCGGCATTTGGCCCTGAGTTCAAAAATGTTCAAAGCAGCGCTATCGTCTATAAAGATCGGGGCTTTAGAGAGTTTGTGAATCCCTTTTTTATACAACTGCTGCATCTCATGCTCCTCCAGTTTACCACGGGAAATTTTCTCCAACCAGATGCCACTTTCTGCACTTAGTATCCTTTGTACCAGCTGGCTGCTACTCATCTCCAGGCTAAAAAAGCCTACTGCTGTAGGTTTGGTGGGGTGCAATGCTGCACTACGTGCAAGGTTTAGCGCAAAAGCAGTTTTACCCACGGAAGGCCTTGCTGCAAGTATGATCAAATCAGAAGGCTGCCATCCGTAAGTTAAATTATCCAGGGATGGGAAACCAGTAGGTACGCCGGTGATATCATCATCTCTTTTCCGCATTTCCTCTATACGGTCTATGGTTTGTACCAAAACCGTTTGGATATCATCGAAGTTTTTACGCAAGTGATTATTGGTGATCTCGAAAAGCTTGCCTTCTGCAGAATCCAGCAAATCAAATACGTCAGTGCTGTCTTCATAAGCGGCACCAATGATCTCACCGCTGATGCGGATAAGCTCTCTTTGTATAAATTTCTGTAAAACAATGCGGCAATGCGTTAGAATATTTGCACTACTAACAACGGCATTGGTAAGCTTCGTTACAAAATAAGGCCCGCCAACTATGTCCAGCTCTTCTTTTTTCTTAAGCTCCTCTACAACTGTAAGTAAATCGATTGGTAAACTCTGAGTAGCCAGGCTTTGCATGGCTTTAAATACTTTTTGGTGCGCATCCAGGTAAAAACACTCCGGTTTTAAGATCTCAATAACGTCATCAAAAGCACCTTTTTCCAGCATGATTGCTCCGAGGATAGCTTCTTCCAGCTCCCTTGCCTGCGGCGGAATCTTACCATAAACTAATGAGCCGAGGTCAGCCTTTGGTTTGCGTATTCCTAATCTATCCTTATTAAAATTTGATATCTCCATGTTTGATGATTCGCACTTAAAATTACACTAAATTATACTGCAATAATCTATCATAAACTATCATGAAAACCTGAGGAGTGCGGTAGTTCTGGTATATTGTTTTGCAGGCGGCTAAGATAAATCCATTTTATTAATGTAAAATTAATCTTCTCTGTTATTAACTTTTTTTACAAGTTTATACACAGATACTCCACAGGTATTTGGCTCTTTCCACAGTTTGTTAACAGGCATATACACAATGACTATGCAGCATTTATAAAATAAGCGGTGAATTTATACACAGTTATCAGGACCAAAAAAATAATTTGTGCACTATTTTATAGATTTTTCGGATTGGATTTTTCAGTAAAAAAATCTATCTGAACCGGGGATGAGTTCACCTGTATTTTGGGATAGGAAACCACAGCATAAAAACTATCTTTGCCACGCAAAATTTTTAGTAGAAATGACGATTTCATATAAATGGCTGAACCGTTATCTGCCCGAAGAAATACCGGCGGAAAGGTTGAGCAAGATCCTAACATCAATTGGGCTGGAAGTAGAATCACTGGATTATTACAGTACATTAAAAAGCAGCCTGGAAGGGCTGATAGTGGGGAAAGTACTGACTTGTGAAAAGCATAGTGGTGCAGATAAATTAAAAGTGACCACAGTAAATGTGGGAGAAGCAGAACCTCTGCAGATTGTGTGTGGAGCTGCAAATGTGGAAGCAGGACAGAAAGTAGTTGTTGCCCTTGTTGGCACTACAATTCACCCAACAACCGGAGAGTCATTCTCTATAAAAAAAGCCAAAATACGTGGTGAGGAGAGCAGTGGAATGCTGTGCGCAGAAGATGAGATCGGGTTAGGTACAAGTCATGATGGGATCATGGTCTTACCGGAAGAAGCTGTTGTAGGAACACCCGTAGCTGATCTTTATGAAAATTATGAAGACCATATTTTTGAAATAGGTCTTACGCCAAACCGTATGGATGCTATGAGCCATATGGGTGTAGCGAAAGATGTACTGGCATACCTGAATCATCATGAAAAAAAGAGCGGCCAGTTAAAAAATCCAACAATTACTTCCATTACAAATGCCAAAAAAGCTGCTCCTGTTTCAGTACAAATAGAGAATACAGAAGCTTGCAAAAGATATAGCGGAGTTACAATAAAAAACATTAAAGTAGCTGAGAGCCCGGTATGGTTGAAGCAATTATTGCAGGCCATTGGCATACAACCGATCAATAATATTGTAGATATTACCAACTTCATCCTGCACGACACCGGACAGCCTTTGCATGCATTTGACCTGGGTAAAATTACAGGTAATGGTATCAGGGTAAAAAATCTACCGGAAGGCACTGCTTTTATTACCCTGGATAACAAAGAAAGAAAACTAAAAGCAGATGACCTGGTGATTTGCAATGCTGTAGATGAACCTATGTGTATAGCTGGAATTTACGGAGGCGCCGGCAGTGGGATTACTGAAGCTACAACAAATATTTTCCTGGAATCGGCCTGGTTTTCTCCTTCCGTTACCAGGAGATCTTCTTTGAGTCATGGATTGAGAACAGATGCCGCTTCCCGGTTTGAGAAAGGTGTAGACATAAGCAATACATTGAAAGTGGTGAAACAAGCTACTGCGCTGATACTGGAAATAGCAGGTGGAGAAACAGAGGGGGATTTTGTGGATCAATATCCAAAGCCTGTGGAACCGGCGATGGTAAAACTGAAATACCATTACCTGAAAAAGCTTAGTGGAAAAAATTACCACGGAGACACAGTAAAAAACATCCTCGGTTTCCTTGGTTTTACCATAATGAAAGATGATATAGATGAACTTACCATAGAAGTGCCATTGAGTAAACCTGACATTAGTATTCCCGCAGATATTGTAGAAGAGATCATGCGGATAGATGGGCTGGATAATATTGAGATTCCTACAGTTATTAGTATTTCACCTTCGGTAAATGAGCAGGCTGCGCTAATAGGGCTTAGAGAAAAAATTGCCGGACAACTTACGGGCATGGGCTTTCATGAGGTCTTTACCAATAGCATTACCAATAGTAAATACTACGACGATGCTACACTTGGGCAAGCTGTAAAAATGCTGAACAACTTGAGTGCAGACCTTGACATTATGCGTCCACAAATGTTGCAAACCGGATTGGAAGTGATCGCTTACAACAAAAATCGCCGGAGCAAAGACCTTCGCTTATTTGAGATGGGCAAAACGTATAGTACTGTAGGAAATAAGTATCTTGAAACAAAACACCTGAGCTTATATATTACAGGAAATGTGGTGAAAGCAGACTGGCAGCAAAAGGAACAGCCAGCAGGATTTTATGACCTTAAGTCTGTTTGCAGCAGGTTATTTGAATTGTGTAATATTCAGGATATAAAATTTGAACCTGTAGAAGCGGAAGGAATGCTTAATGCGGCAAAAGTGGTTTCAGGATCTAAAAAAATCGCAGTATTGGGGGAAGTAAATAATGCTTTGAAAGAAAGTTTCGGTATTAAAGATCCTGTTTTTTATGCAGATATTTTGTGGGATGATGTATTGGAATTATACAGCCACAGAAAGATCACTTATAAGGAAATAACCAAATACCCTGCGGTGGAAAGAGACCTGGCATTGATAGTGGATAAGGAAATTACTTACAATAAAATAGAAGAGGCTATTGCTAAAACAGCTATTCCTCATTTACAGAAAACCAAACTATTTGATGTATTTGTAAGTGATAAGCTGGGGGAAGGAAAAAAATCTATGGCTGTAAATTTTACTTTTCTAAACGAAAGCAAAACACTTACTGACGAAGAGATCGATAGGATGGTCAGCAAATTGCTACAACAACTAAAATTAGAAACAGGAGCCGAAATAAGGCAATAAATTATCAGTGATGCAGGAGACAACGGCACAGATATCAGCGATTCACAAAAAAATGCTTTTGCTCATAAAGCACTATGAGCAGTTACAGAAGGAGCATGAAAAATGCCAGGCAGTTTTGGAGAAAAAAAATGATGAGCAAAAAAAAATGCATCAGGATCTTACAGAACTGACCCAGCAAAACCTGATATTAAAAGCATCCCTGCAAAGTATGGAGGATGCAGATAAAAAAACCCTGGAGCTGAAATTAAACAGCTTTGTGAAAAGCCTTGACAAAACAATTGCATTATTAACCCAATAAAAAATGAGCGACCTGATCCCTATAAATATTGTTATTGCTGACCGCACTTATCGCATCAAAACTCTACCAAAGGATGAAGAAGTGATCAGGAAAACAGTGAAAATGATCAATGATAAGGTCATAGAATATAAAACACAATTTGCGGGAAAAGACCTGCAGGATTACCTGGCCATGGTTATTATTTGGTTTGCAACACAATCTCTGAATACCGGAAATGCCGCCGGTCAGCAGGAGTTAAAGGATGGTTTACAGAAACTGGAAAGTATCCTTGATGCTACACTTTCCTGATATCATCCGGTGGGTTGTTTAATTTTCTTATTGTACAAATTGGGTAATCGATTCGGCTCACTGATTAACGCTGCTTTATCCACATTAAAAAAACGTTATCTTCGTTGCTACGCCTCCCGGCTTAAATTAAGCTATAGGGAAGCATTTTTTTATGAATCAGTTTAAACATAACATCACTAATGGAACCAATTATAATTTATCTCATCATTGGGGTAGCCGCTCTTGTTGTGGGCGTACTGCTCGGCAAAATGGTTTTTGCCAAGAACACCCGCCAGCAAATAGAAGCTGCAGAATTTGAAGCTAAAAAGATTCTTTCAGACACAAAATCCCAGGCCGATAGCTATAAAAAAGAAAGAGAACTGGAAGCCAAAGAAAAGTTTGTACAATTAAAATCTGACCATGAGCGGGATATGAACCAGCGTAGTCAAAAAATAATTGAAGGAGAAAACAGGGTTAAACAAAAAGAACAAAGCCTGAGCTCAAAAGAAGGAAACCTGGAAAAACAACTGAAAGAAACCACTACGCTCCAGGAAGCACTTCAAACAAAAATAGAAACCAACGACAGGCGTAAAGCCGAGCTTGATAAGCACCACGAAGAGCATATCCGCCGCCTGGAAAGTGTGGCCAATATGAGCGCAGAAGATGCCAAAGCTCAGCTGATAGAAGGTTTAAAGCAGGAGGCACATTCCAAAGCACTTGTCATTCAACAGGAAATTATTGAGGATGCCAAGAGCAAGGCAGGTAAAGAAGCCAGGAAAATCGTTATACAAACCATACAACGAACAGCTGCAG
This sequence comes from Chitinophagales bacterium, assembly GCA_038208485.1. Taxonomy (GTDB): domain Bacteria; phylum Bacteroidota; class Bacteroidia; order Chitinophagales; family Chitinophagaceae; genus Ferruginibacter. The sequence continues at coordinate 5,642 of JBBQYS010000028.1, read as the reverse complement.
AAGCTGCCATTGAGAATTGTATTACAGTTTTCAACCTGGAAAGCGACGAAATAAAAGGAAGTATTATAGGAAGAGAAGGTAGAAATATCAGGGCTATAGAAGCTGCAACCGGAGTAGATCTGATTGTAGATGATACCCCGGAAGCAATCGTACTTTCATCCTTTGACCCATTGAGAAGAGAAATTGCCCGCCTTAGCTTACAAAGATTAGTAAGTGATGGCCGTATCCACCCCGCAAGAATTGAAGAGGTGGTAGAAAAAACCAAGCGTCAGTTGGATGACCAGGTAATGGAAATAGGCGAACGTACTGTAATGGAACTCGGTGTGCATGGTTTGCATAAGGAATTGGTAAGGATGGTAGGAAGAATGAGGTTCCGTAGTTCTTATGGACAGAACCTGCTGATGCACAGCCGTGAGACTGCTAATCTTTGTGCTATCATGGCAGCGGAACTTGGGATGAATCCTAAACTGGCAAAACGTGCCGGTCTGTTACATGATATAGGCAAAGTGCCAGATGAAGAAACAGAATTAAGTCATGCACTTTTGGGCGCTAAGCTGGCTGAAAAATATGGCGAAAATCCAGCGGTAGTAAATGCCATAGGTGCTCACCATGATGAGATGGAAATGCAATATGTGATCTCTCCGATCATACAGGCTTGTGATGCCATTAGTGGTGCAAGGCCAGGTGCAAGAAGGGAGATTATGCAGCAATACATCCAAAGAATCAAAGACCTGGAAAACCTTGCACAGGGATACAACGGCGTGGAAAAAGCTTATGCTATACAGGCAGGCCGTGAGCTTCGTGTGATAGTAGAAGCTGACAAAGTGAGCGATGCAGACAGCGATAAACTAAGCTTTGAAATAGCACAGAAAATACAGGAAGAAATGACTTTCCCCGGCCAGATAAAAGTGACCGTGATCAGGGAGAAGAGAGCGGTGAATATTGCACGATAAAGAAATAAATTAAACCCAAAAGCCCGCTAATTTTTTGGCGGGCTTTTATTATGTTCACAACTATTGAATTCGATTATCCAGAAAACAAGACCCCTGAATTTTATTTCAGAAAAATCATAAAAACTTTTTTACAATTTTTAAAGCGCTTAAGCGTTTAAAAGAAAAAGAAAAAAGTAAAAATGAATAAAAAGTACCTTTTAGATGTAAATGGAAGTTGTAAAAAACTTTATATAAAAAAGATTAACCAACCCTTCATCCGGTTCTATGCCTGCTTCATTCTGCTATTGTTGTGTTTTTCTGTAAATGTGAAGGCACAGAAAAATGATCCGGCAACTTCAGAACCTGTAAATAAAGCAACAGTAAAGTTTGCCAAAAAAGTTTCAATAGCCAACCCCAAGAAATTAAATAGGGAAGGTGCGAAAGAGCTGGAAGATGAATCGAGAACTGTAGAAGAAAGAGCTAAGTTTGAGTTTGATATGTTGAAAGATCCGGCAACCGGGAAAATCCCTCAGAATGCGGGTAAAGATGCAATAGACGCAGCTGTTCTTTCATTGAAGTATGAAAACCTTCCCGAAGCGCAGAGAGCAGCCGGGGTTATGACAGTTGAATCTAAAGGCCCCTCTAATTTGGGTGGAAAAACACGTGCATTAGGCATGGACATTAGAAACCCTAATATTATGATAGGGGGAAGTACAAGCTCCGGCGTTTATAGAACCGCTAATGGCGGAACATCCTGGACACGTGTTGTGCCAACGGGGGCAATTCATAATATTACCTGCGTTGCACAAGATACACGGGTTGGATTTCAGGATACCTGGTATTTTGGAGGAGGAGAAGCGAGTGGAAATTCTGCAACACTTGGCGCATTATATGCCGGTTTTGGAATTTATAAATCAACTGACAATGGTGTAACATGGGCGCAGTTGTCAAGTACAGCAGCAGGTAATTTGCAAACTTTTGACAATGCATTTGATTTTGTACATAAGATAATTGTAAATCCTATAAACGGGGATGTCTATGCTGCAGCCTCAAATACTATTCAAAAATCTACAAATGGTGGTAGTACGTGGACCACTGTATTGGGTGGTCTCGCTAATAATGCTTACACCGAAATCATATGTACACCAACAGGAAGATTATATGCAGCCTTTGCAGGTACAGATGCCTCGGAGGGTGTTTACACGTCCACTGTAGGCAATAGTGGCACCTGGACAAAAATTGCAGGAACAATAAGTAGTGTTATTACTCCGGCGACTTGGAGAGCCGCGGGAGCTTACGGAAGAGTGGTGCTGAATTACGCTCCTTCTAATACAAATATTATATATGCTCTGTATAGTAATAACCTTACATCCAATTGTACAACTCCTGTCACCGAAGCTGATTTGTTTATGTATAATCAATCAACTGGAATATGGACGAATAGAAGTGCTTTTCTTCCTGATGAAACAGGTTGTAGTGCCGGTAACGATCCCTTTGCCACGCAAGGTGGTTATGATCTTGTAATTGCAGTAAAACCTAATGATGAAAATAATGTAATTATTGGTGGCACAAATGTTTATAATTCTACCGATGGCTTCTCAACAACAACAAACACAAGAAGAATTGGTGGTTATAATTCCAGTGCCAACTATGCCCAATATCCAAATTCTCACCCTGATGTTCATGCGTTTTTATTTGCTCCCGGAGATAATAATACCCTTTATGTAGGAGACGATGGTGGTATACGAAAAGGAGATATAACTGCGGGTACGGTGTCATGGACACCATTGAACAATGATTACGTAACCTATATGTATTATCATATAGACATATTGCCGGGAAGTGGACAAGATATACTTGTAGGAGGAGCACAGGATAATGGAACTACAATAAATACAGGTACAACAACGGGCAGTTCAATACTTGGAGGTGATGGAGCGGGAGTTGGGTTTATCAGCTACACAAATCCAACAACCTTCAATTTAATTGCGAGTACCCAAAACGGAAATTTAGTAAGGCTCACTGGCCCCGGTGTAGGCTTCACAATTACTCCTTCAGGTGCTACCAGCATTTTTGTAACATATTGCAATTTGGATCAGGACAATAGCAATCATCTTTATTATGCCGGAGGTACTAGTCTATACAGAACTCGTAATGCTTCTGGAATAACTTCGGGCACTCTAGGTTCAGCTGCAACCAATTGGGAAAGAATGACAGGTGCTGGTATTTCTGGAAATATCAGAAGTATGGCTACTTCTAGAAACAAATCTTATGCTGATGCAAATTATTCTGCTTCCAGCGCTAACCGAAAATTATACATTGGCACTGCAACTGGAAAAATATATCTTCTTAATGATCCGGCTTACATTGCAGCCAGTACTGCAGCAGTTGATATTACACCAGTTGGTGCTCCGGCTGCAATTGTAAGTTCAATAGCTATAAATCCCAGTGATGATAAAGAAATTATGGTAACGTATTCCAACTATAACTCTAATAGTGTTTACCATACATTGGATGCAACTGCTACGCCAGTGGTATGGACAAATATAGAAGGGCCTTCCGGTACACCGGTAATGCTGGCATCTGCCCGTTCTTCGGCTATTGTAAAAGTTGCTGGTGTGACTCACTATTTTGTCGGAACTACAGTAGGTCTTTATACAACTAATACACCAAATGGTTCTTCTACCTCCTGGACTCAAGTGGGCAGTTCAGAAATAAATTATGCTGTAATTACTCAAATGCGCTATAGGCCTTCTGATAACAAAATATTAATCGGAACTCATGGGAATGGTTTGTATTTATTAACTCTTTCTGATGCTTTTGTGCTTGACATAAAATTGCAATATTTTACTGCGGTGAAAAAAGGAGAAGATGCCCAGCTAAACTGGACTGTAGGTTATAGCAGCACAGCTAAAAACTTCGAAGTTCTGAAAAGCAGAGATGGTATAAATTTCACTTCAACCAAAAATGTAACTGCTGTCAAAAATTCTTCTTTTTATCAAACGTATGATTTGAAACTTGAAACCGGGGTAACTTATTATAAGTTAAAGATCACAGATGAAAATGGTAAAATTTCATACAGTAGCATTGAGACAGTTACTAATGGGGCAGTTGGATTAAACCTTACGAGGTTGGATCCTAATCCGGTAAAAAATATTACTACACTTCAAATGGTATCTGCCACAAGTTCTAATGTTCTCCTTACTGTAGTGAATAATGTTGGAAGTACTGTTCTGAAACAAAATGTTAAGTTGCAGAAGGGATCTAATACTTACCAGTTAAACTTCAATTCTCTATCTGCAGGAATTTATTATATCTATGCAGCGGGGGATAATAATAAATCAAATGTTCTGCAATTTGTAAAGGATTAGAATATTTAAATTTTTATATCTAAAGGTTGTCTCATAATAGGGGCAGCCTTTTTTTAAATTCAGAAAACCTGAATTGATTTCTCTGGAAAGAAACTTTAGAAAATTTGCAATCACATTGGGATAGGTTGTTGAAGAAGAGAACAGGGAATAATATAAGGGCAGCCTTCGGCAATATTATACGTTATAGTATCGCAGGTATTTTGTAGAACTTTAAAAGAAATAAGAGCATTGCTCCAGTTTTCATTCATACATGCAAAGTCAAATTTGTCTTTATCAACTACCAGTTTATTAAATTGAAATTCATTGATCAAAGAATATATTCCTGGTTTTAAGCTGCTGCACACTTTGCCTGTTGAATCTAACTTTAAGGTATCAATTATCCTTCTGCCATTAGAATTTTTACTTCCCTCTATTATGTAATAACTTTCTCCATAAGGGATTTTTTTTCGTACTGATTCCTGGACTATTTCTTCAGATGGGTTTGCACCCCCACAGTAAGGAGTAGTTTTAGTAATAATGAATAGAATATTTCCCTTCGGCGGTTGGACAAAAGAAAAACTGGATGAAAATATTGTGAATAAAATGAAAATGCTGTTTCCCATAATAATTAAATCTAAGATTTATCTTCTGAAAAAAAATGAAAAATGCTGTAGAGTAAAGATTTTTAATATGGTAATGACTTTATTTCTTTGTTTTAATTAAACCCATTAAAGACACCAAAGCCCAGCAACCTTCCAGAATAATAAATGGCCAGTATGCTAATAAAACGGAAGCATAGCAAGCCAAAATTGCACCCACAAGATTCATGAGCAAATAAATCTTACTTTCTCTGTTGATTGATTTAAGAATATTAAGCAAAAAAGCCAACAGCAGAATAGTTACACCTGCAGTCCCAAGAGCATCGGTTAGGTTCATCATTTTTTTATTTAAAGAGGCTTATTTCCCTCATGTGATATTTTTTCATACCTGTGGCTTATTTGAACTTGGTTAATTAAGCGCTTTGCATTAATATCTAATGCTATAAAGTTGTACAATTAAATTGAAAAAAGCCTACAAGGGTTTGCTTTTAAATACAAGCAAATCGGGAATGGGATAAATAAAAAAAGGCTCTCCTTTAATAGCAGGAAAGCCTTCTTCAAAAAAATAAATAATTTAATTCAGGATGATTAGCCTTTTCGTTGCTGACCCACCTGTATTGGCATTCACCATTTTAATAAGATAAGATCCGGCTTGTAGATCACTCAGATTTATAATATTACCTGTAACAGGAATGCTTTTCAAAACCGTTCCACGCAGGTCATATACCTGCACAGTAGTAATGTCTGATATGTCATTTATT
>JBBQYS010000027.1:0-29907 GCA_038208485.1 Chitinophagales bacterium | reverse complement strand
AAAGGTCTATCGTCTATCGTCTCTATATTTCCTGTCTAAGTACTCGATACTAAGTACTGCCCTGTCTCCCGTCTAGAGGTCTATCGTCTAAAGGTCTTTCTTCATCACGTAATCATCCATCACATACCCACCACCAATATCAATCACTTCGGGGTATAAAATTTCAAAGCCGTTTTTCTTATAGAAGCCAATTGCTTTGTTGGTTTTATTTACATTCAGTTCAAGCGCAGTGGCGCCGGCTCTGGTCATTTCAGCCTCAATGTAATTCAATAAAAGTTTGCCAACACCCTGCCCATGCAAGTTGGCGCTTACATAAATTTTGTGCAACCGGATAGTAGTGGGTTCTGTAATTGATTTTGGAGAATAAGAAGCAAAGGCCAGGGGAATATCTTCCTGGTAATAAATAACAAACTGGTGTTTCTTCTCAGTTATTTGTTCGTGTAATGCTAATGTAGAATAGATAAGTTCCAGCATATAATTTATCTGATCTTTTGAGATCATATAATCATATACTTCGGGCCAGATTTTATTTGCAAGGAGATGAATAGTTTCTATATCGGAAACACCTGCTTTGCGAATTTCAGCGTCCATCTATTTGATCATGATTTTTACATCAGGAGCCTGCATCAGTCTTCCCTGTGCATCTTTTACCATAATATCAAAGAAATATATTTCTTCATTTTTCTTCAGGTCTTCCCTGATGGTTTTTACCCAGATCTCAGGTAATGGATTACCATTGTAAAATTGCTGGGAAACAATGCTGCTGCTTGGCACAGGATTACCCATTTCATCTTCCGTAACTATTCTTCTCCGATAGAGAAACTGGTAAGATTGTATTGTATAAGCACCTGCTTTTGCATCTGTTACTTTGATAGGTTGTGCTATCACTGCAGCAGCCTGGTCTACCGGGGCTGAAGAGGAATCCTTCAATATGCCTATTGAGGATGTAAGCTTTGGTGGCTTGAATTTTACGAAGTTTGTTTTCTTTGCATCCGTTGTTTGCTGTGCACCTGCCGGAAGGCAGATGGCTATTGCAAAAACAACAGTAAGTAGGTAGAATATTTTTTTCATATAGTAGTAGAAATAAGTTTCTTTTTTTGTAAGTACAAATGTATAAACAATTGATTGCAGCTCTTTTACTTTAACAAGATGCTTACAGCAGGTGAATTATACTATAACTGTAAAATCCCTCTTACATTGACTGCAAATTTTCCTCTATGATCTTTAACTTTTCTTCTGCATCTGCTCTTTTCTTTTGCTCCAGTTCTATCACCTCCGGTTTTGCATTCTGCACAAACTTTTCGTTGCCTAGTTTTTTATTTACCGAAACAAGAAAGCTCATTAAATGTGCCTTCTCTTTTTCCAGGTTTTCTTTTTGCAGACCGCTGTCCGTTGGTTCTCCTCCCGCTACATAGAAAGTGTCTTTTCCTACAACAGTTGTGAATGCACCTGCGATCTTTTCAGTCACAAACTCAAAAGAATCTGAATTGGTCTGTTTCTGTATAATGTCAGAGATCTGACGATACATATCACTTTCAGTTGTTTGCAGGCTAACCTGTATTTTTTCCTTCGGCTTTATTTGTTGCTTGTTCCTTACATCTCTTAATGCGCTAATCACTTGTTGTAATAGTACTCCCTGTTGCAGTATGGTCTTATCAGCTGTAATTGTTTCTGTAAATTGAGCAATGCAGAGATCTCCTGACTCCGGGGAAATTTGTTTTTGTATTTCTTCTGTAATAAAAGGAATGAAAGGATGCAGCAGTAACAATAACTCTGTATAATAGCCCTTGGTTTTTTCAAGTACCGTAGCTGCTATTGGTGCTTCCATGCCCGGCTTCACCCATTCCAGGTACCAGCTGCAGAAGTCGTTCCACACCAATGAGTAAATTACTTTCAGTGCCTCACTCAATTTAAACTGCTTCATTTGCTCCGCCACTTCCGCTTTCACTTCGGCCAGCCTGTTGGCAAACCAACGCATGGCAAATTCATCCTCAGCAGTAGCTTGTATATCGGTTACTTTATCTTCCCACATCTGCACCAGCTTCAATGCATTCCACATTTTATTATTGAAGTTGCGGCCCTGTTCCAACGCCGTTTCATCAAACAAAATATCATTACCCGCCGGGGAAGCTATCATAATACCAAACCTTGTAGCATCAGCACCATACAGGTCTATTAGTGCAAGTAAGTCGGGAGAATTGCCCAGGCTCTTGCTCATTTTTCTTCCCTGTTTATCTCTTACTATGCCGGTAAAATATACCGCATCAAAAGGCTTGGCTTCCATGTATTCATAACCGGCCATCACCATACGGGCTACCCAAAAGAAAATAATCTCCGGTGCCGTCACCAAAGTTTGCGTAGGGTAGTAGTAGTTGATCTCTTCATTGCCGGGGTTGCTGTAACCGCGGAACACTTCAAATGGCCAGAGCCAGGAAGAGAACCAGGTGTCCAGGCAGTCTTCATCCTGTTTTAAAGTAAATGAATTATCTCCATGATGTGCCTTTGCTTTTTGTTGCGCAGCAGCTTCGTTCTCAGCCACGAAAATATTTCCGGCCTCGTCAAACCACGCAGGTATCCGCTGTCCCCACCAGAGTTGGCGGCTGATGCACCAGTCTTTAATATTCTCCATCCAGTGCCGGTAGAGGTTACGGTATTTTGGCGGGTAGAATTTTATTTCCTCTTCCATCACCGCCTTTAATGCAGGGCTGGCCAGCTTTTCTGTACTTACCCACCACTGCATGCTCAGTCTTGGTTCTACCACCGCATCTGTTCTCTCGCTGTAGCCAACCTCGCTTTTATAAGAATCTGTTTTCACCAGGAAGCCTTTCTCTTCCAGTTCTATCGCTATTTTTTTCCGCACCGCAAACCTGTCTTCTCCCACATAGATCTGTGCAGCCTCACTCATGGTACCGTCATCATTAAAACAATCTACCACTTCCAGCTTGTGCTTCTGCCCCAGCGCATAATCATTCTGATCGTGTGCCGGCGTTACCTTCAACGCACCCGTACCAAAATCCATCGTCACATATTCATCTGCAATAATCGGAATGCGGCGGTTGATCAGCGGCACGATGGCATATTTGCCATGCAAATGTTTGTAGCGCTCATCATTTGGATTTACACAGATCGCAGTATCTCCCATGATCGTTTCCGGTCGTACCGTGGCGATTATGATAGCATCCTGGTCCTCCTCATTCGTCATGCCTTCACCGTCGCTAAGGGCATAGCGGAGGTAATATAACTTTTGGTTGGTTTCTTTGCGAATCACCTCTTCATCACTCAGCGCCGTCAGGGCTTTTACATCCCAGTTGATCATCCGCTTGCCACGGTAGATCACTCCTTTACTGTGCAGGTCTACAAAGATCTTTACCACCGAATCGTAGTAATGCTGGTCCATGGTAAAAGTGGTGCGGTCCCAGTCCAGGCTGCAGCCTAGCTTCTTTAGCTGTGACAAAATGATACCACCATATTTCTCTTTCCACTCCCAGGCATAAGCGAGAAATTCATCCCGGCTCAGCGAAGATTTTATAATGCCTCTCTCCCGCAACATACCCACTACCTTGGCTTCTGTAGCAATGCTTGCATGGTCCGTACCCGGCACCCAGCAGGCGTTTTTCCCGCTCATCCTTGCATGTCTGATGAGGATATCCTGTATCGTATTGTTCAGGCAATGGCCCATGTGCAGTACCCCTGTTACATTTGGTGGCGGCATCACGATGGTATACGGCTCACGCCCATCCGGGACACTTTTGAAATATCCCTGATCCAGCCAGTGTTTATACCATTTATCATCTACCTGTTGCGGCTCAAAATTCTTTGACAGCAATTCATTTTTATCATTCGCCATAAGGCTGCAAAAATAAGGGAGTTTTGGTTTGGTTTATGGGGGATGGTTCATGGTTCATGGGGGATGGTTCATGGGAGATGGTTCATGGTTCATCGAAAAAATCTTATTCCCAGAAATGTTTTCGCCGTGGCGATTGTAGTGGTCAGAGGTGACACCTTTGATTTGGGTATCCCCTCTGTAGAGGTAACACCTTTCGAAGTATCTTAGAGGTGACACCTTTGATTTAGTTATCCCTACACAGAGGAAACACCTTTCGTAATTCTTTTCAAATTATAAGACCCATACAAAAGGTGTTACCTCTGTTCTTGTAGAGTATTCTTAAAGGTGTCACCTCTTGCCGGAAAGGTGTTACCTCTTATCTTGTATATTATTACCAAAGGTGTTACCTCTTGCCACCCACAATAGAGGTAACACCTTTCGAACTACTTTTAAAATCATAAGACTTTTATAAAAGGTGTTACCTCTTTTTTTGTAGATAATTACCAAAGGTGTCACCTCTTGCCATACCTCTTTTTTTGTAGATCATTCTTAAAGCTGTCAAATCCTACTTCAGAACAATGTCTTCGCCGTGGCGGATGGTGCGAACTGCATCTTGTTTTGCCACTAAAACGCCAAAGCACAAATTTGTTTGCCTGCGGCAAAAGTTTCTAAAACACAAAGGCACGAGGATACAGGTTTTCTTGTTGGTGTTTTTTTTCTGAAAAATATTTGTGTCCTGGTCTTGAGAAAGTTTTGTTCAAAAAGATGATGTCTCCGGTAGAGACGTAGAATAGTTTTCATGTCCTGAAAGGATTACAAAATTTAAGTAAAATGTGTTCATCTAATGATTTGGTTAGAAAGGCTTCTCACAACCTTGAATTAAAACATGTGTTGCTGGAAAAAACAACCGGAAAAGAAGTGCTTACATTGCTGTTGAAATTATTGAATCAATTCCATTAAACATAAAATAAATCCCCTTCCTGAGTTCAAGATTAAATTAATAAAAACCAAAAAATTGTAACACAAAGCTGCTGTAGGGGATGAGATTTAAGGAACAAGGAATAACGAGAGCTTGGAATAAAAAAGACGCTACAGACATCTTTAATGCTTTTAGCAATTCGTGCCAAATCCCTGTATCTACCTGTTATTTTTAATAATAACCGCTTACCAGTAAAATGGAAATATTTATTTTTTGAAAAACGGTTTATTTTTTCAGGCTTATCGTTATTTACAAACGTATAATTTGGTATTATTACATTACTATTCGGTAATAGGTACTGATTAACCAAATGAGTGCGTTTCTATTTGCTGACTGGGACCAAAATTTTTACATTTATAAGCTTAGTGAGGGATGATATATTTATTCAAAAGGGATACTTTTTTAGCCACATGTTGTGTATTTATTTTTATTGCACTTATTAGTTTATTACCCATAAACACGCATATTTTCGATCCGATAAAAGCTGCATTATCCGACGTTAAATTTAGTGACCTGGCGTTTTCCAAATTCGGTAAAAAGGATAAACCGGACGATCGCATTATTGTAGTAAATATCGGCGAGGCAAACCGTTTACAGATAGGCGAGGGTTTGAATACTATAAAAGCCTACCAACCCAAAGTAATCGGGCTCGATGTTTTATTCCTGGATCATAAGGCAGATACTGCCACTGACTTAATGCTTTCGGGTTTAATAAAGGAAACACCAAATCTGGTTGTGGCAAACAAGCTGACCTGGGAAAATGAAAAACCGCAGCTGCAGGGGATATTTTCTTCTGTGGCACATCATAGCGGGTACATTAATTTTATTGGTGAAGATGGCGGTGTTATCCGGTCGTATTCTCCGTTTGAGTCTTACCACGATACCCTTTACAACAGTTTTTCTTCTGCTATACTGGAACAAGCCGATAATGATGCCTATCAGCGACTTGTAAAACGTGACAAATCATATGAAACAATAAATTACAAGCGATCTGCTGAAAACTTTATAATTCTATCCCTGGAAGACATTCTAGAAAATAATGTAGATTCTTCGGTATTGCTAAACAAAATTGTTATTGTCGGCTATTTGAATCAAAACCCTAATGACATAGAAGACAAACATTTTACTCCTCTAAATAAAAAGTTTATGGGTAAGTCGGTACCTGATTTAAATGGTGTTTTTATACATGCCAATATTATTTCTATGAATCTGGACAATGATTACATAAACAAGATACCTTCCTGGCTTAATATAGCATTGGCTGTTATCCTCGTGTACATGCACATTGCATTCTTTATTTATTATTATATCCATAAACACATTTGGTTTCACCTGATATTTAAAATAGTACAGTTGGTTTCCAGTATTGTCTTTATTTATTTAAGTATTATGGGCCTGTTTTGGTTTAACCTCTCCCTCGATTTTTCATTATTGCTTACAGGCATTATTCTATCTGTGGACATACTATATTTGTATGAGGGGCTTGCAAACTGGCTGCAAAAGAGATTTTCAATTCGTACTATTTATTCAAATACCCCTCATTGATGAAAAATTACTTAGCTATATTTCTTTTTTGTTTGCCTATGGCAGCGCTTGCGCAAAGCACATTCATCGCTTACCAGGTAAATGGTAGTGTTAATTATGTTGCAGGAAATAAAAAGGTTAAATTAAAAATAGGTCAAAAAATACCTGCAACTACTGTTGTTATTATTGCTGCAAATAGCAGTGTTATACTGATCTCTGATTATTATAACACAACTGTACTGAATACTGCTGGAAAATATTCGTTGACTTCTTTGAAGGACCAGGGTAAGAAACCCGTCAACTCAGTAACTTCAGAATATTTTAAATACATCTGGGATCAGTTTTCTCATGCACATGATGCCCCGGAAACCAACCGTAAAAAAAATATGAACAACTATGGCGCTGCCGTACGCAGCGGCTGCCCCGGTATTATTATTGAATCATTTCTTGACACAGTGAACTATTTTTCCGGTGATTTTAGTTTTAAATGGAAACTTGTAGATAAAAAGGACGAGGCAAAATTCCTGGTTTTTAAAAATGAACAGTCTGCTTTCCCTGCACTTACCTTAACTGGAGCAGGAGATACAGTTTCCATCAATGCCGTATCCGGAAAATTACCGGACCTTGAATATTTTTTCTGGCAGCTACAAACAAACAGCGGCAGGAGCTGCAAGAAATATTTTACAGAAATATGGACCCCGGAAAAGTTTACAACTTTCTGCAATGATTTTCTGAAAAACTTCGAATCTTTATCCCTCACTGAGGCTGAAAAATCATATTCCCTGGGCTATTATCTTGAGCGAAACCATTTCTTTGCAGATGCACTCAGGTTGTATAAACGTGCATTAGAATTAAACCCAGCTCAGAAATTATATCAGAAAACAATAACTGAATTTATTAATGCTTATTAAGCAAAAGCGTTACCTGATTCTGCAATAATAATTATGTTTATTCAGATATGAGCAAAAAAAAAGCAGGCAAAATATGCCTGCTTTTTTGTGAAGTAGTACTTATTTATCTTAATGTATAAGTGTAAGCTTCTCTGCAATCTCCTGAAGCATTCCATTCCCTGGTGCCTCCTGCCGAAACGCAATAGATAGTTGTGTAACCATCTCCAACAGATACTTTCATTGATCCATATGGAGATATGGTTCCTTTGTAGTAACCATCCACATATACTTGAATGTATAAAGCGGAATAACTATCAAAATAAACACTGCAATTTCCTCTTGATTTTGTTGCTGCTACATCCTCTGTAGGCATTCCCTCCTTAATGTTTGGATTACTACCACGACTCTTGTCCACTGAAGTGGAAGTTACATCCTTTCTCACTTTCTTTTGTGCATAGGAATTGGTGGTGAAGGCAAACATTACAAATGCTGCCATCAAGAAGCTGATCATTGTTTTTTTCATGTTGTTTGATTTTTGATTTTTGAAATTTAAGGTATGGTTGATTATAAATGCTATTTTGAAAAAAGGTTACCTGCTTTTTGATTTTACGGCCAAACGGATCAGGCTCCAGTTGGACACTGATTTACCAAAACCACGGGTACCCTCTTCGTTACCCATGTTCAACAAATTTCCTAAAGGGTTGCCACCACGTGCTGCGCTACGCACACCTTCCTGGTTAAATAACAAGGCATAGTTTGTTATGGGTTCGTCAGAAGCCAGTAAGTAATAATTATCTGTGCCAAGGGGAGGCTCAACGCTACCATCAAGAAGAGGCACTTTGTTTACAAGAATATTGTTATCATATTTAGGGAACTGGTTGTCCCTGTTTCCGGCATTAGGATCGGGATAGGCTAAGATCATATTTCCATCTTTGTCTATCACAAAAACATAGACATACCTTTTCAGGATAGCACCGTGATCATACCCCTTATTTAAAACAAGATGGTAGGAGATATTATCTCCCAGGTAATATTCGTTATTCGTAATCAATTTATCAGTGGCATTATTTGTCAATTCCAAATGAAAAGGAAAAGACTTGTCGCCCTCTTTGGGTCCGGCTAATTGTTGCCATCCGCGAATCTTGGCAAGCCGCATAGCTGTTTCATATAGTTTGTCTGCTACGGCTTTTACACCGTCACCATCGTTATTATCTGAAACAAAGTATTTAGTCTGTATTGGCATCGATTCCAGGCTGTCCCTTGCTGATGTCTGTGCTCTTCTTAACCCGTAAGCTGGCTTACCTTCCTCATCGATAGTTCCATACAAGATATACTGTGCATCTGATGCATTAGTGGTCAATGAGAAACTCTTATTTTCCGAAAACTTTTCTTTTATAGCAGTGGTCAAATCTTTTGATGCCGGCAACTCAAAATAAAAGCTGGAGTCTTTTTTACTTAATTGTAATAAGGACGCTGTCGTTAAATTAGCTGGTGCAGCAATAGCTTTCCCGTCAACATTTACCATGAATTTGGTGCCGTTATGATAGACACTGGTATAGGGGTCTGTTTTTTCCAGGTTATTGATCCATTTTATTTGGGACGATTGACGCAGTTCTTTATTGAGGCCGGCCAGTCTTGTAATTTCAGCATTACTCATGTTGCCGGTTGGAATGTAAACTTTTAAAAGAGGAGCAGAGGAGGAAACCCAATTGGTTACTTCTAACAATTCCCCTGGTTTTAGGTCTTTAATATTACCTTTTATCACAGAAGCTATTGACCTGTTCACACTGATCACACTATCGATGACTAGTTTTACAATGGTATCTTTATTCGTGACCTTTACCAGTTCATTCTCCTTATATAGTCCGAGGGCAAAACCACCCTGAAGCATTACTTTGCCGTTTTCTATACCGGATACTGCGACCATTGATTTATCAGTTAATGAGCCTTTTTCAAATCCAAACAAAGTCTGTTGCTGTCTTTCAGGAAGCCCTCCGAGCACCGGCTCCTGCTTTTTACCATTACTTTTTAAAATGGCCCTGATGCTGGTAAATAAGTTGGCTACTGACGCATTTACTGACTGTTGTTCCAAAGCCTGGGTTAAAGCAATAGTAAAGGCGCCATGCGGCATTTGATGCTCATCCATTTGTTCCTGGGCATATTCATTGTCCATCGCTGCCGACATAATCAAAAATGTCCCCTCTTTTCTATCCTCCGGAATGGCCGGTTTTGACGCATCTTTTGCATCATATTTAGCATCTTCTATAAACCGGAACTTACCTGGCTCAATTGGCCCGCGGGATAAAGAACCGCTATGACAGCAATCCATGATCACTGTGAGTTTTACGCCTTTATCAACAAACCTGTTGTAAATTTTTGCCAGTTCTTTGTCCCTTATATCTTCAACACCCTGTTGCCAGGTATCACTGGGAACCATTGATTCATCTTTTTTATCCGACTCCGGGGAAAGACTATTGGGAACCTGGCTGCCATGCCCGGCATAATAAATAAAAGCGAAATCGTTTGGTTTGCTTTTTTCCAAAAGATCCTCAAACTTTTTTAAAATCATAGCCCTGCCAGCAGCTTTATTGTAGAGGGTATCAATGTTTTTCTCACTAAACTGAAACTTTGAAGTAATGATAGAATATATAGACATGGCATCATTTACACATCCATCAAGGTTGCCAAATTGTGATCGGTTAATACCCGTCGGTTTGTACCCGGCAGGTGCTTCGTATTTATCAATGCCAATAAGCAAAGCTCTTTTCTCCTGGGCCAAACAGTTTAAACAGAACAAAGCTCCGAGAGTAAAAAGAAGGGTCTTTTTTACCATATGCAGGTAGTTAGGGTTTTAAGAAAAAAAGGGTAGTATTAGTCTTTCCAAAAAAAATTAATACGCTAATATATATCTAAAAATTGATTATATCAATTTTACAATATTTTTTTGAGCAGGGCTCTAAAAAATATTTTTTTTCTCTAGGGGAGACATTCACTTTATAAAACCTTTCTTACATTTTTTTTAATATTTTGTAATAGGTAGAAAAAGCCGACTATCGCTGCTTAATGAAAAAGAAAAAGGGATGAAAAAGATTGGAGAGAAGAAAGATGTCATCAGTTATATTTTAGGTAACAACAGGAATTTATAAATACCTACTTCCACCTGGTGATTATTGTATTTAAAAATAAGATAGTAGTGATAAAATAAATAGGACTATTTTAGGCTTACCAAATTTATTGCACCAACAACTAACTGTATCATGCCCTACTTAAGACGTATCATATTATTGCTGCTGGTATTAATGTGCTCAACAAGTTTATATGCCGGCTTTATCAAAAGTTTTAGAAGCATTAATATCCTTTCTCAAAATTATGGTTATTACCTTCCCTCACAAAAACCTGATTCTGCAGTTGCATATTTTATAAATAGTGTCTGGACGGATCCCTGGAAAATAAACTATTGGAAAAGTAATGAGGGCAATAAAATCGTTATAGACAGTTTTATAGGAGTACAAAAAATTCTTTTTTTTCGTTGTTTTTATAAGAATGCCCTGGGGATCGTGTATAAATATATTGACGTGGCCATTAAGGGCGAGACTTTGGCGGAAGGTATTAAAGCAGATGCAGCTACAAACAATATTGAATTCTCCCGGTATTACAAATCAGGCAGCTTGTTGTCCAGGTATATGCTTGTTCAGCAATTTACCAGGGAAGAAGAAACCTCAAGAAATTCTATTAGTGGTGCCCGGTTGACACACGATAGCTTATGGTATAATCTGAAGCCGGAATTTGTAAAACAGGGTATTGAAAAAGTTTACTATGAAAATGGTGCTTTGCGGATTGAAAGAAGATACAATGCTAATATCCTGGCAGATTCAACATATACAGAATACTTCAATAACGGCATTGTGCGTAAAGTATATGAAATACATAACGGCAAAATCGATGGCGAATTAAAAAAATACAATGAACAGGGGAAGCTGGTATCCAGCATTGCATATAAGAAAGGGGATAAAGTAGAAAGTTTGTTAAAAAGCGACAAAACAAATGTAACCCTGAAAGCTTTTCTATTTGGACTTGATTCATATTCGCCTTTTTCGGGAGAACGCTGGGCTGATTCTTCAGCAAGATATATCGATTTAAAAAGCTGTGTAAATGATGTGAACCTTCTAACCGGTGCGCTGGTAAAAGGTCAGGATTTTGCTGAGAATAACATAACTAAGATCACTAACGATTATGCCACAAGGGAAGGTGTCCTTTCCGCTTTTGAACTATTCATCGGAACTTTAAATAAAGGCGATATCGCGTTTATTCATTTTTCAGGACACGGTACTTACCGGTACAAAGACGAGGAAAATAAAAAGGATCCCGAACTTCTGATCCCATGCAGAGATGTTTATCAGGCAAGCAAAAATCGATTTGACAAAGGGTATATTAAACAGGATGAACTGCAGTCTTTTTTTAACAGTATTAAATCCAAGTTAGGTTTTGCCGGTCAACTTTATATCTCAATGGATGTTTCTCATTCAGGTTACTTCATTCCCGATAATGAAAAAGATGCTGAAAATTCTAACGTAAAACAAAGTTCTTTCAGGGGTGAATCTAATAATATGCTGATAAATCTTGCCCGACAGCCGGGCGCACCCATATTTATTTACACTGCTACATCTAAAGATCAATTTGGAATGGAAAGTAGGGATGAAAATAACAAAGCCTACGGCACATATTCTTACAAGATGGCAAAGATTCTGATGAATCCCATCATACTAAACACGGGTGAATTTTACGAATCGATAAAAGATTCAGTAATGGCTGCTGTCTCCAATAGGCAATCTCCCCAGTATTTTGCAACTGAAAACCAGTTCTTATTTGAATCGACTGCAAGAGCGTCGAATAATTCAGTTTCACTGCCTATAATCATACCATCCGGTAAAAGTTTTGTGGTGTCTGTGGGTATAAGTGATTATGTATCTTCAAAAAAATCAAACCTCCGGTTTCAAAACGCCACGGCTGATGCCTCTGCCTATTCGGCTTATTTTGCCCAAAAATTTTCAGAATTGGGGGTTAACAATTTGCAGTCTTTCACCGGCAAGGAATTACTGAACCGCACAGCTTGTAAAGATTCTATCCTTGCAGCCATCAACATGGCCATTTCCAATACTCATCCGGAGGATTATTTCATTTTTAATTTTTCTGGTTACTGCAAACCCCTTCCTGACAGTTTGGGGAAAATGGTTACTTATTTTGTACCCCATGGATTGAAGGATATCAGTGATGACAAAGAAATAAGGAAGGAAGGTATTTCTCTCACACAGTTAAAAGATTTGCTGCAGTTGATCCCGGCCAATAATCAATTGTTCATCACTGAAGCCGGTTCCACGGCAGATTTCCAGCGGGAATTTATCCAGGCATTAATGGAAACAAGTCCCAGCCTAGCTGCCCTGTCCAATAAAAACCGAATATTCATCATTCCTAAAAACAGCGGCCTCGATAACTATAATTGTAAGAACCGGGTAATTGAGCACGGTCCCATTAATTATTATGTAACCAACCTGAATGACGGATTAAACATATTTGGATTATTTGAAAGAGGCCTCTATGCAGATGCCATAAAATTTGCCCTGGCCAAATCGGAAACGGACTGTGATTATTTTCGCACTTCCTATTTCGACATTTTTTTTGAAAAGGACTTTGTAAGTGATCTGAAATATTTTCTGCCAGAGGAGGTAATGCAGAGCCGTGGCATTGGCATTATACAAAAAGAAAAAGAGGTAATGGCTTCTTTTGTCGGGAAAAAATATGCCCTGGTGGTGGGTACTGATAATTACACCGGGAAACCCGACTGGAAGAATCTCGCTAATCCCGTATATGATGCCAGGGAAGTTGCAGGCCTGCTCAAAAATAATTTCGGTTACGAGACCATCCTGCTGGAAGATGCATCTGCAGATACGGTCTATAAACATATACTCCAGTTATCAGCGACTCTTGCAAAAAACGATCAGCTGATTGTTTATATGGCGGGGCATGGTGATTACGATGAGACACTATTTGATGATGGTTTTCTTGTTTGCAGTAATTCCAAACCGCTGGCAGCAGACCCTTACAGGAACAGTTATATCCAATATTCAAAACTATCAAGGATGATCAACAAGCTGCCGGCCCAGCAGATACTAATGGTTCTGGATGTATGTTTCGGAGGCACTTTTGACGAACGAGTAGCACGCAACACTGGCAGGAATAAGGAAGATAGTTATAAGGATATTGGCAGTGAGAAATTTTTTATAGAAAAGATGAAAAAGAAAACCCGGTTATACCTCACCTCCGGCGGAAAAAAAGAAGTGCCCGATGGGTACAAAGGAAAACACTCTCCTTTTGCCGTGCGCTTGATGCAGGCCCTGGGCGGCAAAGGTGGCGCCGCAGGTATTCTTACCGCAAGTGACCTTTTTCAATTCGTACAAAAACTCCCCTCCGGCCCCATGATAGGCAGCTTTGGAGATGATGAGCTGGGCAGTGAGTTTGTTATGATGGCGAAGTGAGTAATTTGATTTTTTTTACAGAATACAATTCTATTCATTATTGGCTGTTAGTACTAGTTGTCCGTATTTAATAAACCAGATTTTCTCATAGCTTTTTATTTATATTTGAAATACCAACACTAATTGAAAAATAATATGAAACAAAAACTGTTTATCAGGTTTATTCTATTTGTATGGATTGTAATTATTGCTGGTTGTAAGACTACCCAAAACAGCCTTGCGCTTAAGAATGAAGATGCTAAAATGAAAGTGCTGGAAAGTCCTGATGCACTTAGTTATAATTCTATAAAAACGCAACAAGTGTTATCCTTTACGGAAAGGAGCGACGATGCAATAGCCAAAGCAAGAGGTGAAAAGAGCAGAGGCTTGGTCTTAGGGCCCATTTTGGGCAGCGCTGCATCCTTAGGTACAGATATGGTTAAAAAGATGATAGCCAGAGACAGGGCAAAATATATTGCCGAATATAATTTTGGTCTCAATGATCTTTATTTTTACGACCAGTTATCTACTGAAAGTGTTTTTGATCCCGTAGGCATGCAGTTCAGCGGCTTTACACTGGTAAGAACTTTTATTAATAACAGGGGGGGTACCGACACTGCATTTATTGCCCGCTTCGACCTTGATACAAGTTCACCTAATGAGATCATCAATAATTCAATCTTCAGGCTTAAGTTAGCAGACCTTAAACTTTATTATTCTAAAGCCAAAATGACGGACGCCCAGAAAAATACTATTAATATGGATATAGAAATAACCTTCCGTACCACTTATGTAAATCAAATTGGCCAGTTATTCGACGATGTAGTACTCGGTAAATTTTATTTACTGGTCCGCGATGCGCCTATGGATAAAAACAGCGCCGGGTATGCAGATTATTACGAAAGTTTGAAAGGGAAAAAGGTTGACGGCAGAAGTTTTATTGTACCCCGTTCATATGGTTATTATAAAGGTACATACGGGAAGGTAGCTACATCTTATAGCCAGGGGGCATATTCCATTGAAGTAAACGTAACCGAAAGCTCCAAAGATAAATTTGTAACAAAGATCCTAATGGATAACAGCAACAATATTATGGATATGCTGGGTAGTGAAGCTAAAAAGGCATTGACGAAATAAGGAGCTGAGCGGCTCTATAAGTTAGTTGCAGGTACATAAACATAATTATTCCACAAGGATCTAAAGATCTTAACTCATAGGGCAAATTGCCGGATGGAGGTAAGGAAATAACTATACTATTGCCATTGAACTAATACAGGCACTTGGAGGAAAGGGTGGAACTGCCGGTGTACTTACAGCAGGCGACCTTTTTCAATTTGTACAAAAACTTCCCTCCGGTCCCATGATTGGAAGCTTTGGAGATGATGAGTTGGGTAGTGAGTTTGTGATGATGGCGAAGTGAGGGATGGGGTTTTTGACATCATGCAAATTTACACAGTTACCTTGGAAAGAAAAGATCTGAAGAGGGGCGTGTTCTCTTAATTATTTTTGAATTTACCCAGCAAAATTAAACGATGAAAATAAGTGAGCTCAAAAAAACGGTGGGGGAGCGTGTGGTAGAGATAACGAAGGGATTGCAAAAGCCTACTTCAGGAAATGAAACGATTGCGGTAGATTGGGAGTGTGGTAATTAGAACCAGCTAATTATTGTTTTAGCTAATTATTCGATTATTTTTTTTGCTTTTATGAAATATACCGCTGTTCTCTTCCTGGCTTTTTGTTTTATGATTAAATGTTTTGCCCAACAGCCAAGGCTGGTGGTGCCGATAGGGCATCCACAAGGCGTAATAGATATCCAGTTGACCCCAGATGGAAAATACATGCTATCAGAGTCTTTTAATGATAACAATACCAAGGTTTGGGAAACCAGAACAGGTAAGCTGATTTTTAATTTAAAAATGGAGAATGGAGCAGCATTCACAAAAATAAGCCCCTCAGGGAATACCATATTTATTGGTGGAAGAACTGACTCTAGTGTAATATGGAATTTGAACACCGGGACTCCCGAATTTGTAATAAAAGAATCATTTAACCAGGGATCATTTTCAGGAAAGGGAAGTAATCTTTTAACGTACAAGGATAAAAGCGTGCAGGTCTGGGATGCTTCAACAGGAAATATGATTTGTACACATTTATCTAATGATTCAATTATCCAGGCAAGCTATGTCAATAATGACCGGAATATACTTGTTGCAAAAAAACAAAACAATACAACTGTTTTTTATTTGTTTGATGAGGGATTAAACAAATCGAGGCAAATCCAATTGCCCGGTGAAATACATGGTTTCAATTTTTTCGATTTTCAGGATGATCTTTATTTAGTACAGTTCAGCTCCGAAAATGCATACATACACCAGCTGGATTATGATAGCTTGAAAATTAAAAATACAGTCAGGGTTGACAGCCTGAATTCGGTTCCATCCTGTTTTAGTTTTTCTAAACTGGATGGAAATTTATTAGTTGGCATGCCGGATAGTACTGTGCATCTGGTTAACCTGCGGGAAGGATTTATTTATTCCTTCGACAAATTCGAATATGGTTTTGAAAACATTGAATTTGTTGATTCAGGCAGGCATTTTATTGTAAAGGATGATATTGAAGCAATTTATTTTGATACAAAAGGGGGATACTCAATACAGGCTTTTAATTATTTTATTGAAAGCAGGACTTCCAAAAATGTTGGAGGGGTGATTGCCGTAAATGACCAACAAAATAAATTTTATTTGGTGCTTGCAGACAATGTGGTCCGGGAATATAAAATCCATGCAGATACCTGTATACTTTCTCAAATGTTCATGGGCCAAACGCAGAGTGTAACTGCGGCTTCCTTAAGTAATGATAGTTTGTTTATTGGAGATGATGAAGGACTGGTAAAGGTCGTCAATTTAAAAACCGGGGAAGTTGTTTCAAATTATAATGCCAATGAAATACTACTGGTCGATATGTCTTATTCTTCTTCTAAAGGTTGGCTGGTTACTTCCGGATATGATTCAGCCGTAAAGATCTGGAGCCCTGGCACAAAGCAATTGGTCAAAAAGATTGAGCGAAAACTTCCGGTTTTATCAGCACAGGTAAGCAATAAAAATGAATTGTTGGTAATGGTTACCGGCAACGATTTTGATTTTGACGGAAATAAAATTAAAAGGGTAGTTGAGCTTTTTGATTTTAAAAAAAATAAAGTAGTAAAATCATTCAAAAGTCATAAATTAATTACTTCAGCAAATTTTACCAATGACGGAAAATTTATTCTTTTATGTAATCAAACAGATAGCTCTTTTGCAATCATGGATTTAAATTTAAGAAGAATTCAAAAATCAAAAGCTACACGATGGATTTATGATGCCAGGCATTCTGAAAACAATGAATACATTATCGTTGAAACAAATAGTTCAATTGATTTATTTGATTATAAAACAAAACAACTAGGTCGGTCATTCCCTATTGTGAATGAAACGAATTCCAATGGTGTATCCATTTCTAAAAATGGAAAGTTGATCGCTGCCGGGACAGGAAGAGGATTATTATCTATGTGGGAACTAGAGTCTGGACGGTTATTATTTACCACTAAAATTCATTCTTCGGGAGTGAGGCCATTTTTTATTAATGAAACAGAACTGCTAACTATTTCTGAAGATGGAATAATTAAATACTGGAAATATGATCGGAAGCAGTTGCAGTTTGTTTATCAAACTGTTCCGTTTAAATCAGGTGAGTACATTACCACCATCCCTTCCGGGTATTATAAAGGCTCCCGAGACGCTGCCAAATTGCTGCACTATGTTACTACAGATTTGCAAGTTGTCAGCTTCGAACAACTCGACGTTAAATACAACCGCCCTGATAAAGTCCTTGAAGCTATGGGTAACACTGATACTGCATTAATAAAATCCTACAGAAAAGCGTATGAGAAAAGAATAAAAAAACTTGGTATAGATACAACAGCTTTCAGAGAAGGCTATAGCGTACCCAAGGGAGATCTTGCTAACAGAGATGCTATCGAATATGATCAAAAAATGAGTGCCCTTAAATTTATAATAGAAGGAACCGACAGTACTTATACATTAGATCGTTTCAATGTATGGATAAATGAAACACCGCTGTATGGGCAGCGTGGCATTAGCCTGCGCAAAACTAACAAAAACAGTTTTGACTCTACAATTACCATCGAGCTCTCACAGGGAGTGAACAGGATCGAGATCTCCATCACTAACGTAAACGGTACCGAAAGCTACCGCATGCCTTTACTCGTAAATTATGAGCCTGCAGTAAAACAAAAAGAGCAAACTTATTTCATTGGTATCGGCATCGATCAGTTTACTGACAGCAAATACAATTTAAAATACAGCACAAAAGACATTCGGGACTTATCTAAAAAGCTAAAAGAAAAATATAATGATATCATCATAGATACTTTGTTCAATGAGAATGTCACCGTAAGTAATATAAAAGCCCTGAAACAAAAACTGTTGCAAACATCAGTCAATGATAAAGTCATCATTTCCTATTCTGGTCATGGCATGTTGAGCAAAGAGTTTGATTATTTCCTTTCTACCTACGCCGTAAATTTCGATAAGCCCGAAGAGCAGGGTTTGCCTTATGATGAACTGGAAAATTTATTAGACAGCATTCCAGCCCGTAAAAAACTTTTGCTGATAGATGCCTGCCATAGTGGTGAAGTGGACAAGGACGACCTGATTGCTCTGAATGCAACTGACAAAAAATTAATTAAAGGATTTAAACCTGTGGCTTACAAAAATGAAGGCCATATTGGATTAAAGAATAGTTTTGAACTAATGCAAAGCTTGTTTGTAAATGTGGGAAAGAGTACTGGTGCAACAATCATCTCGGCAGCTGCTGGTACTGAGTTTGCGCTTGAGGGAGTGAATAACCTGCCTAATGGTGTGTTCACATATTGTATCCTGGAAGCAATGCAGCAAAATCAAACGATGAAGATCAGTGAGTTGAAAAATATCGTTGGTAAAAGAGTGGAAGAAATAACAAAAGGACTACAGAAACCAACAAGCAGGAATGAAACGATTGCGGTAGATTGGGAGGTATGGTAATTAAATACTAGACAGCTTGTGTTATCCAGATTTATATTCGTATTTTTTCGCAAAGATGAACCATGAAGGCTTTTACTTTCCTATTAATATTTTTCTTTTTTACGCAGCTTGTGGAAGCACAGCAACCGGTAATGAAGATTCCTACTGCACACACTGCCCTCATTAATGGATTTGATATCTCACATAACGGAAAGTATATCGCTACCTGTGCGGTTGACTTCAGCATTAAATTATGGGATTACAGAACAAAAAAAGAACTAAATGTTCTGAAGGGGCATACAGGAAGCGTAAATGCAGTTTGCTTTTCGCCCGATGACAGCTTAATGTTATCAGGTAGTAATGATACTAAACTAAAGCTTTGGAATGTAAACACCGGGCAATGTATAGCTACTTATGATACCATGTTTAAAAGAACGGTCAATGATGTATGTTTTTCTGCCAATGGAAAATTACTCGCGGGCTGTAGCAATAACCTGATTAGTGTTCTGGACATTGCTGCAAATAAAGTTATTGGTCGTTTTCGGTTTAGAGGCCAAGGAATGAAAATTAAATTCTTCCCTGATGGCAACCGTCTTGCATGTATAGAATCAGACAGCAGTTTTACTGTATGGAGCCTGGTGGATACTGCTGCTTATGTTGAAAAAGAAAGTTTTAGATACTCGCATGGAAAGATCAATGATTTTTTTATTTCTAAAAATGGAGAACAGATGTTTGCAGCTGTGGATACCCGGATCAAGAATATTCGCATACACAATATCGGGGGTATAGATACATTCCGGTTTACTGGTCATTCAAACCCCGCCCGAGCTATTTGTCCCGGAGAAACAGATGATGTTTTTTATTCGATGAGTGATTTTAATAACAAGGAAAGGTTCAGGCCCGATATTGAAATAAAAAAATGGAGTATATCCCAGCGAAAATGTATTGACTCTTTCTATATAGATGCCAACACTAATAATACCTCAATACTTAATAACAGCATTAAGCTTACAGCGAAAAAAGAACTGGCTGTTGTAAATTTTCACGATATACTTCTTGTAAAAACTAAGCCTTTTGTTGTGGATAGCAAAATCGAAAGCAGGACTGCGATTCCTAATGGCATATTATCCAAAGACAGCGGTTTTGTATTTGCTTCGGAAGATGGTATTATACGTTTCATGGATAAGGGAAATAATAGTCTGAAAATAAAAAATACAAAATCTGATTTCGTCAGAGCAAAATTTTCAGATGACAACAACACTGTTACTGTTATCCACAGAAATATTAAAGGCAATAACTACAATTCATATATTGTCAATCATGACCTGAAAAGCCGTAAAGCTGATACAATAGTAAGAGAGAAGGGTTATATAAGTTTTTCGCCCGGTTTAATTCTATCAGACGATAAGTCCAGGGTGGCTTATAAACTTATTCCAGTAATAGGAAAGGGTCTGGTGAGGGACAGTTCTGTTTTTAAAATAATAGACACTCGTTCGGGAGAGGTTTTAAAAGTAGCCAGGGCTTCGAATATATCTGATGTGAAATTTTTGCCCGATAATAAGTCATTCATTTTATGTACGAACCTCTCAAACACACTTTTTCTTATTAAGGACAGCAATACGGTTATCTATAAAGATTCTGTTATTGGTAAATACGACCTATATAATCAGCTGGAAATAATAGACAGTAATCATGTTATCTGCAGTGATAACACAGGCATAAGTATCTGGAACCTTGTGACCAATAATATTGAACATAAAGTAACCATATTCCCTCGAGAATGGGCTTATGTTGACCCGCTATCAATAAAACTTTCAAAGGATAAGAATAGCCTTTTGCTGGCGCAAAACGACACAGTTAGGCTGCTGGATATGAAGTCCTTAAAAATACTGCAAACCTTTACGGGTGATATGGGTTGGGTGAATCAATTAGCATTTGGTAGTGATGGAAAAACCATTATAACTGCGAGTATAGACAATAGCATTCGATTGTGGGATATCGCTTCAGGAAAAGAAAAATACCAGATCATTTTCATCGATACTGCAGATTGGATCATTGTATCACCGCAAGGATATTATCAATGTACGCCCGCTGCAGCAAAACTCCTGCACTATGTCACCAAAGACTATAAAATAATTACGTTTGAGCAGTTAGATATTAAATATAATCGCCCTGATAAAGTGATGGAGGCAATGGACAACAAGGATTCCTTGTTGGTCAGGTCCTATAAAAAAGCTTACGAAAAGCGTATTAAAAAATTAGGAATAGATACTACCGCATTCCGTTCAGGATACAGCGTACCCGAAGGCAATTTTACAAACCGGGATAATCTGGCGTATGAACAAACAGGCAAAAAAATACAGCTTGAGATAAAAAGTGCTGACAGCACTTACAAACTCGATCGCTTCAATGTATGGGTAAATGAAACACCGCTGTATGGTCAGCGTGGCATTAGCCTGCGCAAAAGGAATAAAAACAGTTTTGATACAACGATTACCATCGATCTGTCGCAGGGAGAGAACAGAATTGAGACATCCATCACCAACGTAAATGGTACCGAGAGTTACCGCATGCCCTTGCTTGTAAATTATACCTCTGCTGTAAAACAAAAAGAACAAACCTATTTTATAGGTATAGGCATTGATAAGTTTACTGACAGCAAATACAACTTAAAATATAGCACAAAAGATATCCGTGACCTTAGCAAAAAACTAAAAGAAAAATACAAGGATATCATTATTGATACCCTGTTCAATGAAAATGTAACTGTTAGTAATGTAAAAGCATTCAAGCAAAAGCTGTTGCATACATCAGTTAATGATAAGGTCATCATCTCTTACAGCGGCCATGGTATATTAAGCAAGGAATTTGATTATTTCCTTTCTACTTATGCTGTAAATTTTGATAAGCCCGAAGAGAATGGTTTACCCTATGATGAACTTGAAAGTTTATTAGACAGTATTCCTGCCCGTAAAAAACTGATGCTGATAGATGCCTGTCACAGCGGCGAAGTGGATAAAGATGACCTGGTTGCTCTTAATGCTTCAGATAAAAAATTAATTAAAGGTTTTAAACCTGTGGCCTACAAAAGAGAAGGGCAGTTAGGATTGAAGAACAGTTTTGAACTAATGCAGAGCCTGTTTGTAAATGTGGGCAAGAGCACGGGAGCAACGATCATCTCGGCAGCAGCGGGTACCGAGTTTGCGTTGGAGAACAATAATTTAAAGAACGGGGTGTTCACTTACTGCATCCTGGAGGCGATGAACAAATACCCCACTATGAAAATAAGTGAACTTAAGAAAACAGTGGGAGAGCGTGTGATAGAGATAACGAAGGGTTTGCAAAAACCTACGAGCAGGAATGAGACGATTGCGGTGAATTGGGAGGTTTGGTGATAATTATAGATTCGATCCTTTATGAAAATTATATTGATTATATCGGTTTATTTTCTTGCATTAAGTTATAATGCATAAAGTCTTTGCTCGATTCTATTCCTGCCCGCAAGAAGCTTATGCTAATTGATGCCTGCCATAGGGAGAACTGGATAAAGATGAAATGCAGCAGTATGAACAGGTGAAGGGCAGCCTATAGGAAGTAAAGGTAATTTTCTTAAAAGCAAAAGATTTCTCTACGTTGGGCATGACAAACCCGTTTGATTTTATGCAGCAGCTTTTTGTAAATTTGGGCAGAAGTACCAATGCTACAATTATATCAGCCGTAGGCACCATGTAACTAGCACAGGAGAGAGGAGAATGGAGTATTTAGTTATTCAGTATTGGAAAACATTAATAAACATCCTTCCCCAACAGTGACTGAGCTTATAATTATATGAACAAACCTGCCTTGGAACTTACATAGGGTTTCAACAGCTACTAGAAACAAAAAGCAGTAAATTGTAGGTTCTGAAAATGATATTACAATTCGCTTTAAAAATTTTTGACGCTATAAATGAGAAATACATTATCTATACTTTTCAATCTATCGTTTATACTTTTTAATTTATCATCTTATGTCCTACATGCACAGAATCCGAAATTAAGTGTGCCCATAGGGCACACTGATAAAATTACAGTAGTAGCTTTTCGACCTGACGGGAAAATCGTAGCCACAGGATCAAATGACAGGAGCATTAAACTATGGAATGCGAACACAGGACACTTATTGGTAAGTCTGGAAGGACATACAAAAGAAATTGAACATTTAGAATTTAATACAACCGGAGAGAGATTATTAACAACTGCTGCCACCGATACTGTGGTTAAATTATGGGATGCACAAACGGGCAAACTGATTAAAGACTTTAGTAATAAGTATTTTATAAAGTTTGCAAATTTCAGTCCGGATGGTAAAATGTTTATGGTTTCTAACACAGCATCAGAGCCTACTTTGTATAATAGTATAACAGGGCTCCCAGCGGTTGTTTTAAAAGACGCAAGTAATGATATTGAAAGTGTTTCATTTAGTAAGGATGGTAGATTAATAGCTACAGTTCCTTCATCTTACCGGGGATATTTAGAAATTTTTGATACGGAGACCGGTGTGTTGATAAATCGTTTTAAAGCTAACAGCACAATAGATTTCGTGAAGTTTAGCCCTAACGATAATTTTATTATTACAAGAACTATCTACAATAATCTGATCCTCTGGGATACTAAAACAGGAAAAGAAATGTTTGTGTATAAGGTATCAGATTATATTCCACAAAAATTAGTGTTTAGCCCGGATGGTAAAAAACTTATCACCTATAACCATCAAAATTTCCACTTATGGAGTTTAGAGAATGGAAAACTAATAACAAAAATGAATCTCAACAATGCTGTGAAAATAATTAATACTATTTCATTCACCCCGGATGGGTCCAGCTTCTTTACTACGGGCTCCGAACTCACATTTTGGGATTCAAATACAGGTAAAGTAAAGACAGAAAACTCAGATGCCGCCAGAGGCTTTGCGCAATTCAATCCGGTAGGTAACAAATATCTAACTAATCAAAAAATGCATGGTAAACTGAGGGTTCTCATCAAATCCCCGGTAATGTTAGACAGTACAGTTGTTCTTCAGGATGCTGAACCTCTTGCTAATAGCTTGGATTACGCTGTATTTAATAAAGATGGAAGCAAAGTATTAATGCTTGCAGAAAAAAATCATAATGCAATAATATGGAATACGAACAATGGAATCAAATTAGCCGAATTGAAAGGTTCAACAAACTCAATGAAAAGTGCTTATTTATCCCCGACGAAAAATTTTATAGTAACGGAAAATCAAGGTAGAGCACTTTTATGGAGTATTAGTAATAATTTAATCGGGCCGATAAACACTCCGATAAATCGAGACCTACTTTTATTACGGTATAGTAATGACGGAAAAACTTTGGTCACTGTTAAAAGCATGGAACAAAAAAACGCTGTAGGCTTATGGAATACCGAAGCTTTTAAAGCTATCAAACAGAATATAAAATTTCCTGTTCGTACTCTTATTAATACATCTGTCTCAAACCCAATTTTGTTTTCTGCGGATAGCCGGAAGTTTTTATATGCCAGCTCTTATAATTCTTATCTAACGGATGCAGCCACCGGTGAGTTTAAAACTTTAAAAGTCGATAACATTCAAGAGTATTACACATCACTAAATCCTTCAGCCAACAGATTAATCACATACTTAAATAATGCTTTGTCGATTTATGATTTAGATGCAGGAATTAAAATCCATTCTTTTGAAATTGGTCTTTTAAATAGAGCAGCCCAATTTTTAGATGATGAGCACTACTTGATATTTCATTTAGATAAAGTTGCTCTTTATTCTATCAAAGAAACAAAACCAAAGTTTGTTTTTGCGGAAACGGGTGTAGTAAAGATTAATAAAAACAACAGATTTTTAATGATAAAATCTCTAAACGATTTATCTGTATGGAGTTTACAAACCGGGAAGCTCACATTGAAACACACTAATCCAAAATATTATATTCGAGATGCCATTTGGTCAAACAATGACAACAGTATTTTTATTTGTACAGACGAAAAGCTGTCTGAAATAGATGCAGCAACAGGTTTGATAAAACAGGAAGTGGCTTCAATATATAGTGCGGTAAAAGAAAGCGAAAATGGCCAATACTTATTTTGTAGTTATCAAAATGATATTTACATCCATAACAGATCTAATCTGGAACTGATATCAACTCTTAAGAGCCACACGAATAAAGTTTTATCAATAATCGAGTTACAACAAAAAGATATTGTACTCACATTAGCAGAAGATCAAACGGTCAAAATCTGGAATGTTTCTAACGGAAAACTTATTTATACTTATTTGATGCTCGATCCGGAATATACATTTTCAGTTATTCCATCAGGGTATTACATGGCTAATCAGAATGCCAGTAAACTGCTTTATTATGTAAATGAGAAATTGCAAACTATCGCTTTCGAACAGTTAGATGTCAAATACAACCGACCCGATCTTGTCCTCCGGGCGATTGGCAATAGTGATAGTTCCCTTATCAGCTCATACAGGAAAGCATATGAAAAACGAATCAAAAGGTTAGGTTTTGATACCACGATGTTTACAGGCAAATTAAATGTACCCGAAACAGATTTTTTAAACAGGGAGAATATTGAGTATGAGCGAAGTGTAGATCAGCTTACTTTGCACATCAGAGGAAAGGACAGCACTTTCAACTTAGATAGGTTTAATCTATGGGTTAATGAAGTACCCTTGTTTGGTACAAAAGGTCTATCACTTAAATCGAGAAACAAAAAAGATTTTGATACCACACTTACCGTTTCTTTATCAGATAACATCAACGTAATTGAAACATCGGTAACCAATGTTGGCGGATTAGAGAGTTATCGTATGCCCCTGCAAGTAATTTACCGGCCTACCAAAACACCAAAAGAAAAACTGTATTTCGTGGGCATTGGCATTGATCAATTTGCCGACAGCAAATACAATCTAAAGTACAGCACAAAAGATATCAGGGACCTTAGTAAAAAACTAAAGGAGAAATACGCAGACATCATCATTGATACACTCTTCAATGAAAATGTGACTATAAGCAATGTAAAAGCACTTAAGCAAAAATTACTGCAAACATCAGTTAATGATAAAGTACTCATCTCCTACAGCGGACACGGTATGCTCAGTAAAGATTTTGATTATTTCCTGTCTACTTATGCAGTAAATTTTGAGAAGCCCGAAGAAAAAGGATTAGCTTATGACGAACTGGAAAGTTTATTGGACAGCATTCCAGCCCGTAAAAAACTGATGCTGATAGATGCCTGCCATAGCGGCGAAGTGGATAAAGATGACCTCATAGCAATGAATAACATTGATTCTTCAACACTTAAAAGAGGCTTTAAACCTGTTGCTTACAAGAATCAAGGACACCTTGGATTGAAGAATAGTTTTGAACTGATGCAAAGCCTGTTTGTAAATGTGGGGAAGAGTACTGGCGCAACGATCATCTCGGCAGCGGCAGGGACTGAGTTTGCTCTGGAAGGAGTGGATAACCTGCCCAATGGGGTCTTTACTTATTGTATCCTGGAAGCAATGCAGCAGAATAAAACCATGAAGATCAGTGAGCTTAAAAACATCGTTGGCAAAAGAGTAGAGGAAATCACGAAGGGATTACAAAAACCCACTAGCAGGAATGAGACTATTGCAGTGGATTGGACCTTGTGGTGATTTCAATAAAAAGATACTTGTTTATATTTTAATCTTCTGTGGAATCATATTTTTACCCGTCAATATCAGCCCCATAATAAATTTTAAATAACGATTGGACTAAATTATACATGAAAAGATTTTTTATCATAGTGGAATTTGTAACGGGTCTATTGCTGCTGCTTTCAACAGTTGGGTATGGGCAACAGCCAGCTTTAATATTGCCCATGGGGCATACTGCAACAATCACTGTGGCTAAATTTAGTCCCAATGGAAAAATTGCAGCAACAGGTTCAGACGATAAAACCATAAAGTTATGGGATGTAAAAACAGGTAAACTTCTTGCAGATTTGAAAGGTCATATCGGAGCCATAAAATCCCTTTCTTTTAATGCCAATGGAAACAGGATATTAACAACAGCAAGTTTGGATACCGTCGCAAAACTCTGGAACGCACAAACAGGATTATTAATAGCCAATATCAATAATAACAAAAAGTCATATGTCGATTTTGCAATTTTTAGCCCCATGGGAGATAAATTCATTATCAATTCTAGTAGTGTTCCTAAAATTTACCAGGCACAAACAGGGGCAGTTTTGGTTGAGCTAAAGGGAAAAACATATATGAAGAATGCTGTGTTCCATCCTGATGGTAAGACAGTTCTATTAAATTTCACATTGGACAGTCCTGAATTATGGGATATCGAAAATGCTGTTCCATTAAAAGTATTTGACGGGCATTCTTCTGTTATTGGAATAGCGGAGTTCGATCTCAATGGAGAAAAAATTATTACAACTTCAAAAGACAATACAGTTAAAATCTGGGATGTAAAAACGGGTCGCATCATTTATGACCTTAAAGGATTTTCTGAAATGGTAACAAAAATAACAACAAGCCCGGATGGGAAAAAGTTAGCAACAGCTTTTGGTCACAATAGTCTTATAAAACTCTGGGACTTAACTACTGGAAATCTGATTGACAATTTAAATGATGGGTTATATGTTAGATATTTTCAGTTTAGCGCAGATAGTAAAACCCTGGTAGTAGATAATGGGTCTGGAGTTAACCTTTGGGATTCAGAAAACGGGAAGCAGCGATTAAAATATTATGATGGAAAAACACCAAAACTCATGTCTACAAAAAATACTTATTTTATAAATGATAATGGCTTTGCAAAATTGGTTGATAATGAAACAGGAAATTCATTGATTTCATTAGAGTCAGTAAAGTCTTTGTCATTTGTAGAATTTAGCAGCGATGAAACTATGTTGTTGGGAAATTTCGGAGAGGCAAATAAAGGCGCTATATGGAATACTTTATCTGGTAAATTAATATCCGAATTAAGTGGGCTCACCAGTAAAGCTGAGCATGCCTTTCTTTTTCCGGATTCCACCCATGTCGTCACGGAAGCATATCATTCAGCCACGCTTTGGGATCTTAATAATAATCTTATGTCACCTCTGGATAACCCTGCCAATGATTCTATTGAATTATTAAAGATCAGCCCGGACGGACAGACAATGGTTATATTAGATAAGAAGACTGAAAACAAAGTTAGTTTATGGAATGCTAAATCATTGAAGTGTATCAATTCAAATTTGGAGACACAAGAAATGCAGCGAATAGCGCATAATGATAAAGGAAGTTTTGTTTTTTCAACAGACAATAGTAGATTATACGTTTCAAATAATGACTGGGGTTCTTACATTATAGATGCTAAAACAGGGAAACTGATAAATGAAATCAAGCATGACAGGGTTTGGTATTCCACTGTAAACCCCTCAGCAAAAGTATTTATTTCGTATAGCAATGATGGACTTAACCTTATTGATGTACAAACGGGAAAACAAATCAAAAAATTCAGCATTGATTTAGTTTCTGACGAACCTGTTGAATTTATTAATGATGATTATTATCTGGCATTTGGAAATGAAAATATACATGTTTATCAGGTCACCGGCAGTAATCCTGTTTTGAAAATACCACAGGGTACTTTACATTACAATATAGATAAAAGTAAAGTGCTCGTTTTTAGTTATGATGCAATAAGGATTTGGGATCTTAAAAAATTAAAGCAATCTTTTCAGTCAAAAGCAGACTTTCTACAGGAAAATGAATCTTTATGGACCGCCTCATTAAGTATAAAGGATGAAAATATTTGGTATGCTACAAACAACGGTAGGATCGTTGTGGTGGATCCTAAAACCAATACACAAATATTCGAAAATAAAGGATACGCAAAGAAATTTATAAACAGCTCAGATGGTAATTATATGTTCGGAGTAGATGATGAACATGTTTCTGTTTATGATTCCAAAACATGTAAGAAGATATCGGAATTAACAGGCCACGATAATTCAGTAAATTCAGTATTGCTACTCCCAAACAACAAGAATATTATTACAGTTTCTATAGACAATACAGCAAAAGTATGGGACCTGCAAACTGGCAATTTATTGTATACCTGCCTGCTGTTAAACAAAGAATACGATTTTAAAATAATTCCCGCTGGATTTTTTAGTGCTACCCAAAATACCGCCAAACTCCTTCACTATGTCTCTAAAGATTTAAAAGTAATCAGCTTTGAGCAGCTTGACGTAAAATATAACCGGCCCGATAAAGTATTAGAAGCCATCGGAAGTACTGATACCGCATTAATAAGATCCTACCGCAAGGCATACGAAAAGCGTATTAAAAAATTAGGAATAGATACTACCGCATTCCGTTCAGGATATAGCGTACCCGAAGGCAATTTTACAAACCGGGATAATCTGGCGTATGAACAAACAATCAAAAAATTGAAGCTTGATATTAAAAGTGCAGACAGCACTTACAAACTCGACCGCTTCAATGTATGGGTAAATGAAACACCGCTGTATGGTCAGCGTGGCATTAGCCTGCGCAAAAGGAATAAAAACAGTTTTGATACAACGATTACTATCGAGCTGTCGCAGGGCGAGAACAGGATCGAGACCTCCATCAGCAATGTAAACGGGACCGAAAGCTACCGCATGCCTTTACTCGTAAATTATGCGCCAGCTGTAAAACAAAAAGAGCAAACCTATTTCATTGGTATCGGCATCGATCAGTTTACTGACAGCAAATACAATTTAAAATACAGCACAAAAGACATCCGGGACTTATCTAAAAAGCTAAAAGAAAAATATACAGACATCATCATTGATACTTTGTTCAATGAGAATGTCACCATCAGCAATGTAAAAGCATTAAAACAAAAACTGTTACAAACAAATGTCAATGATAAAGTAATAATCTCTTACAGCGGCCATGGCATGTTAAGTAAGGAATTTGATTATTTCCTTTCTACCTATGCTGTAAATTTTGATAAGCCGGAGGAGAATGGTTTGCCCTATGATGAACTTGAAAGTTTATTAGACAGCATACCTGCCCGTAAAAAACTGATGCTGATAGATGCCTGCCATAGCGGCGAAGT
>JBBQYS010000026.1:0-30289 GCA_038208485.1 Chitinophagales bacterium | reverse complement strand
AAAAAATACAGCCGAAGCTGTATTTGATGTTATATATATCTATAAAATTATTGTACGTTAAAGTTGAATTGAACGGTTACCAGCCCGTCATCATCATCGGTATTAAATTTAATATTTCTGAGGTAACCAGAAATTGCATTTGCATAACCGGAATTGAAACTGGTACTTGGCTTTACCAATTTTATTAATGTGCCAATACCACTTGGTGCAACTTTTATATCTGCATAAATAGTAGCTTTTGCCAGGTCTCCAGTAAAGGAAGGGAAACTTACAATTCTTCTGTTTCCACGAATCACCCTTGGTCCACCAACTTTTCCACCAGGTGTATTTCCATAGCTATCAGGATTTCCGGTTGGTGATCCCGCATCTCCTTTTCCACCAGGATTGTTTCCCTGCATGGTGTAACCATTATCTGTTGTAGCTCCATTTCCTGTCCCACTACCCGGGCCGTTGTATACAAGTTTTGGTTTTGGTGCTGCTTTAGGAACATTGGCAGTAGTAACTGTATTTGGTTGCTTTGTAGTTTTTGGAACAGCTTTCTCAGGCTTTATCACCGGTGCTGCATCAGCCTGTGCATTGTCATCAGGAATTACGTCAGTAGGTACTTCCCTGGCCATAGATGGTTGCGGAATAGGAACTTCTGTATTCTGTCCCATTTCCCCTTTTACCAACGGCTGCTCTTCACCAAATCCTTCTGCATCGTTTCCAAGATTTATTTCTAAAAGATCTTGTACAACAGGAGGAGCAGGTGGTTCCGTTTTCCACCCAATGATGATGAAAAGCAATAAGATAATACCACATATACCAGTGGTATAAGCCAAAGCTTTCTGATTTTTTCTGCGGTTAAATTGCTGCTGTTCTTCTGATTGTTTCATTATGTTATTAAAGATATTTTATACAAGTTAGAAATAAGTAGTATTACGGTAAACATTAACAATTCTGTGTTGCCTTAATTTCTGTTGCCAAAGAGAAGACTCCCAATCCTGATCATGTTTGTTCCTGCCTCAGTAGCCAGTTTAAAATCTCCGCTCATGCCCATGCTTAAAATTTCCACTTGTGGATGGTTCGCTTTGTAAATCTCATAAGTATGATGCAGAGAATTGAATTCCTGCATAACTTTATTTTCATTTTCGGTAAAACTTGCCATCCCCATCATGCCTTTTATTTCAGCAAAAGGAAATTGTGGCGCATCTATTTTACCGATTTCATCTGCATTCAAACCAAACTTTGTTTCCTCTTCTGCAATGTGTACTTGCAACAAACAGTTTATTTTTCTATCCAGTTTAGTACCTTGTTTATTTATTTCTTTTAAAAGCTTTTCGCTGTCTACTCCATGAATCAGGTATATAAATGGAGCTATGTATTTCACCTTATTTGATTGCAAATGGCCAATAAAATGCCAGCGGATATCTTTAGGTAAGGCCTCATATTTATCTGCAAGTTCCTGTACATAATTTTCACCAAAATCCCTGTGCCCGGCATCATACAATTGCATAATGTCTTCATTGGGTTTGGTTTTAGAAACTGCAATCAGAGTCACATTTTTACTGTCACAATAAGCTTTTAATTCATTGTATTTTTCTATATCTGCTGCCATAATGATTTAAATTTTTATTTTGTACCAGGCTAATTCTTTCAACTTTTTTTGTAGGAAATAGACAAGAATCAATGGTGCCGGAATTAAAATAGCAGTGAGCCAACTTACTTTAAGTGCCAGGTAATGCAATCCTACCAGGGCAGCAATGATGATCATCTGAATAAATGCTTTGGCAAATTTACCTCCTTGTTGTTTAATGGCTGGCTTTTGGGAAAATGGTAAATAACTATCCTGGGCCAGTATCATGATATAGAATATTAAAATATCGTTGCAAAAGCCGAAGATAAAATCATCAATTATTTTCCATCCCCAAACATAGAAACCGATACTAAACATGAGCAGGAAAAAGGGCAGAAAAAATTTACAAAGTAGTGCTTTAAGCCCGCCATTAATAAGGTTTCCCGGCTTGGCTAGTGGCAGTGCCTGGTAGATCCATCCTGCGGCATAATTCTCATAATATGGAATCAATGTAAGTGCACCCGAAGCAACAAAAACAGGCATGTAAATCAGGAAAAGATATTTATCTGTTAGTGGCAATTCTGCCATTTGTACCTGGAAACTGGTTTTGTTATTGATAAAGGTTACAAATAACAACACGAATAAATAAGCGATACTGGGATAAAAGCCTATTTTAAATGCTTTGTCCCTGGCAGTGATTTTCCAAACTTGTAGAAACCCCGCCTGTTCTTCATTTCCCCTGCACACAGCGTCTAGAAGTCTTTCTGAAATTCCCATTCTTTGGTGCGTTTTTACTTCCTTTTCATTTTTATGATGGGCAGACACAGTACCCAGTGCATTCAATTTTCGGGAAAAAGAAGGAGCCAGGAATTTCATCATAAACCACAGCGTGATCAGTGGAATTAAAAAACAACAGGCTGTCATGATGAGGTGCACGGTATCAAATCTTAAGTTTTGAATGCCTTCAAGAAAAAAAGACATCCAGGCAGCAGGAATAAAATAAGTATAGGTGTGTACAGTAAAACTAAAATTCTCATTGAAATCCATTAGCCGGGGTACTATCTGGAAGCCTGCAAAAAATATTACAGTCATGAATATTTGGAAATACCCAACGACATCTTTAATCTTTTGTTCATCTCCAAAACGTAAGATGAGGCCATATAAAATATAAGTGCTGAATATAGCAAACACTACTGTGAGTGCAGAAGTAATGATAACACCCAGACCGACTAACAGACCAAAATGAACAAAGGTGAAAATGATAGGGAAGAAAGATATGATCAAAAAATATTTCAGTAAATAGATCGTGATGTGGATGGCCCTGGACAGGAATAACGTACGGCTGTTCACCGGCTTTGGTACCAGTATATGGTTATCTGCAGTGTCTAATAATACAGCACTGAAGTCTGTGATGAGCGTCATAGCCATGAGAAATAAAAGATAGCTATGATAGATGATCATACTAAATACCAGGTTTTGCAACACCAGGATTTGAATACCGACAAATAAACTCATGATCCCATAAATAATATAGGTCACGATCATACTATTGCTGTTATTACTTTGCTGACGCTTTTTCCAGGATACAGGTATCCTGCGTTGATCCATCAATAATTTAGTCTCAGTAATGATTCGAAGTTGAGAAAAGTTTACTTCGTTGCCATTGGTTTTGCTGACAAACCACAATAATATTTTTAGGAAAAACTTATCCATTGTTTAGTTATTAAGCACATTGATAAATTCTGCTGCAGTAGAAATGTTTGTTGCATCGTCGCCGGTAAGGGAGGTGAAAATATTTTCCAGGCTGCCTCTTTGTGCTTTTATTTTTAGTTCTTCAATAGTGCCATCAGCGACTATACTTCCTGCATTAATGATAATAATACGGTCACTGATTTTTTCTACTACATCCATGATGTGTGAAGAATAAAAAATTGTTTTCCCAGAACGTTTGAGTTGTAGCAGGATTTCTTTTACCAGGATCACTGCATTGGCATCTAAGCCGCTGAGTGGTTCATCAAAAAATATAATCTGTGGGTTGTGCAACAGGCCGCTGATGAGTAACACTTTTTGTTTCATTCCTTTACTGAAACTATTCATCCGGTCATTAGCCTTATCCTGCAATTGGAATAACCTCAGCAGTTCCATGCTTTTCCTGCTAATTACTTCATCAGTCAGGCTATATAATTTCCCGGTAAACCGAAGGTATTCTAAAGGTGTAAGTACATCATACAAAGCTGCCTGCTCCGGTATATACCCGATCTGTTGTTTTATGTCAAGGGCATTTTTTCTTACGTCCATACCCAGCACATTTACTTCGCCTTCAAACTCATCTATAATGCCGCAGATTATTTTGATGGTAGTGCTTTTTCCTGCACCGTTTGGTCCTATATAACCCAGTACCTGTCCGGGTTCTATGCTCAGGTTAATGTCCTTTAGCGCATAATTTTGTTCATATTTTTTGGAAAGGCCGTTAGTAGTGATCAGTGCCATATTTTAGAATTGGGGTTATTAAAATTTTAGCAAAGCAAATGTATCATTAATAAGGGAGTTGCTTTGTTGCAAATAAAAAATTGCATAAAAAACCGGGAAGTGATTTACTTCCCGGGCTCGTATTTTTTTGGAATTATTATTTTAGAATTGTTCTGCTGATCACGATCCGCTGTACTTCACTTGTACCTTCATAGATCTGTGTGATCTTGGCATCCCTCATCATTCTTTC
The DNA here is from genome assembly GCA_038208485.1 of Chitinophagales bacterium. Lineage (GTDB taxonomy): Bacteria > Bacteroidota > Bacteroidia > Chitinophagales > Chitinophagaceae > Ferruginibacter. The sequence continues at coordinate 26,015 of JBBQYS010000026.1, read as the reverse complement.
CACATGATATTCTTTTACAAATCCATATCCTCCATGTATCTGTACCGCTTCAGTAGCAGTCCACATGGCTGTTTCGCTGGCAAAAACTTTAGCCATAGAACTGCTTAAGGTATAATCCAGGTGATTGTCTTTTTCCCAGGCAGCTTTCAGGCAAAGCAACCGGGCAGCTTCAATTTTTGTAGCCATATCAGCCAACTTAAATTGAATAATCTGGTGGTTCATTATCTCGGTGCCAAATGCTTTTCTTTGTTTGCTATATTCAACGGATCTTTCAAATGCGCCTGAAGCTATGCCTAGTGCCTGGGCTGCAATACCAATGCGGCCACCTGCCAGGGTTTTCATTGCGAACTTGAATCCAAAACCTTCTTCACCTATCCTGTTTTCTTTAGGCACTTTTACATCGTTGAACATAACGGTATGTGTATCGCTTCCCCTGATGCCCAGTTTATTTTCTTTGGCACCAACTACAACTCCTGCCCACTGTTTTTCTACAATAAATGCATTGATACCACGGCTACCTTTAGAGGGGTCAGTTTGTGCTATCACCAGGTAAGTGCTGGCAGAGTTTCCGTTTGTGATCCAGTTTTTTGTGCCATTTAACAGGTAATAATCACCTTTGTCTTCAGCAGTTGTTTGCTGTGAAGTGGCGTCACTGCCCGCTTCTGGCTCACTGAGCAGGAATGCGCCAATATGAAGTTCTCCATCTTTTTTTCCCTGTGCCAATGGCTTCAGGTATTTTTGTTTTTGTTCTTCTGATCCATATTCCTGCAAACCGTAGCAAACAAGGGAATTATTTACACTTACACAAACACTCACACTGGCATCTACTTTACTCAACTCTTCCATTGCCAGTACATAACTTACTGCATCCATTCCGCTGCCACCATATTCCGGATCTACCATGATGCCCATAAACCCAAGGTCAGCCAGCTTTTCTATTTGTTCTTTTGGGAATCGTTGTTCTTCGTCTCTTTCTATAACGCCCGGCAGGCATTCTGCTATAGCAAAATCTCTGGCTGCCTTTTGTATCATTAATTGTTCTTCTGTGAACTGGAAATTCATATACGCAATTTTTAATCGCTGCAAAAATAGGGAAATAACTATGGTGTCTATATACTAATGGTTTTGAGGCAGAGATTGTTGAGTGTCACATTGGTTTTAACAACAGGAGGAGAAAAAACTATCTTTGCCCTCCTTCAAATTTTTTTATACTCATTTTGACTACTTCTCATCAAAATATCAGGATACAGCGGAGCATAGCTATTGTGTCTGTGTTGCTTTTTTTAGTAAAGATCTACGCCTGGTATGTGAGCCGGTCTGTAGCTATTCTTACTGATGCACTGGAAAGCATTGTGAACATTGCAGCTGGCTTTATAGGATTGTATAGTTTATATATTTCTGCCAAACCAAGAGATGAAGACCACCCTTACGGCCATGGCAAAGTTGAATTTATTTCGTCGGCAGTAGAAGGTACTTTCATTCTATTGGCGGGCATTTTCATTATTTATGAAGCGGTAAAAAATCTTTTCCACCCGTCTATCATACAAGACCTTGGCTTGGGTATTTGGCTAATCATTATTACTGGGTTAATCAACTATGTCTTTGGTGTATGGAGTTATCGCACAGGTAAGAAAAATAATTCGCTGGCTTTGATGAGCAGCGGGAAACATTTACAATCTGATACTTATACTACCATTGGTATTGTGGCTGGGTTGGTACTTTTTTATTATACCGATCTCTGGTGGATAGATTCTGCTGTTGCTATATTGTTTGCACTAATTATTGTGTATACCGGTTGGAAGATCATACGCCAGTCAGTAAGCGGAATTATGGATGAAGCTGATGAAAAATTACTTACAGCTTTGGTAGCTACGCTCAATAAAAAACGACGTGTAAACTGGATGGATCTTCACAATGTAAGGATTATAAAATACGGTGCCGTATTACACATTGACAGCCACCTTACCGTACCATGGTATTTTAATGTAGACCAGGCACACCATGAAATTGATGAACTTTCAGATCTTGTCAGGGAGGAGTATGGAGAACAGGTGGAGCTTTTTGTACACAGTGATGCCTGCAAGGAATTTAGTTGTGCTATATGTCATAAGGGTGACTGCCCGGTACGCCAGCATGCTTATACCAAAACCATTACCTGGACCAAGGATAATATCCGCCTAAATGAAAAGCATAGCCTATCAACGCAGGATATTTAAATGAAGAGAAATGCTTTAGGAAAATTTGATTTCCTCGTAGATGTCTGACAAATTAAATTCAATATCCAGGGCATTAATGCTGAATTTATCTTCAAGCATTTTATATTCCCTGAACTCCCAGAATCCGTCTCCTTTTTTTGAATGATGTTCTACGTGTATGGATTGACTGTCTACAAGAATATATTCAGTTAATGATTTGATTTGCCGGTAAAGCACAAACTTCTTCCCACGGTCATAGTTTTCTGTGCTTTTAGAAAGAATCTCGATGATCAATACAGGGTTCATCGCTGTGTCAAAAGGTTGTCCGGTAAGTTCTACTTCGCCGCAATAAACAGATATATCGGGATAAGTGTACAATGTGTTTTCCGGGATATGAAGCCGCATATCGCTGCCAAAAGGCTCGCAGCTACCACCTTTTAGTTGTTGGGATAAGTCAGTTAGCAATTTCCTACTGATCCTGTTGTGGTTTAGAGATGCACCACTCATGGCAAACACTTCTCCCTGGTAATATTCATGCTTTTCCAGCAATTCATTTTCTTCCTGCAGGTATTGCTCAGGAGAAATACCATATTTTAAAGCCGGTTCATTTAATGTATTTTCCATGTATCAAATTTAATGTTTGAATACTTAAGTTAATCCTCAGATTTTTTAAAAATATGTTTCTAAAAAACGCTGTTGGTACTTTAAACTAAACTTTTATTTCTCCTACAGAAAAATTAAACCTGAATAGATTTCTGAAACTTTCAGCTTTATGTTTAAGGAAGAAATTTCGATAATACCCTCAGGGTTTTTATATTCCCTGAACTCCCAGAATCCGTCTCCTTTTTTTGAATGATGTTCTACATGTATCGATTGACTGTCTACAAGAATATATTCAGTTAATGTGTTGATTTGCCGGTAAAGCACAAACTTCTTCCCACGGTCATAATTTTCTGTGCTTTTGGAAAGAATCTCGATGATCATTACAGGGTTCATCGCTGTGTCAAAAGGTTGTCCGGTAAGTTCTACGTCGCCGCAATAAACAGATATATCGGGATAAGTGTACAATGTGTTTTCCGGGATATGAAGCCGCATGTCGCTGCCGAAGGGTCGACATTTGTTTCCTTTTAATTTAGATTTCAATTGATAGATAAGTTCTACCGATATGGCATTGTGATTGAACGATGCACCGCACATGGCAAACACTTCTCCCTGGTAATATTCATGCTTTTCCAGCAATTCATTTTCTTCCTGCAGGTATTGCTCAGGAGAAATACCATATTTTAAAGCTGGTTCATTTAATGTATTTTCCATGTATCAAATTTAATGTTTTATTTTATCTGATGGAGCAGGGAGATTCATTCCGGATTGTTGCTCCTGATTTCAGTCGGTGGGGGACACCGACCGAGGCTGTGCCGTGGTTTATGTCTCCACCAATCACTTGCTGCAACGACATTTTTGAAATGCAACCGAGCAGGAAAATTCAATAAACCTTTTACAAAAAATCAATATAAATTAGAAATGGACAATACAGAAAATTTTTGGGATCAAAGATATAAAGCTGGAGAAACAGGCTGGGATACTGGCAGTATCACTATGCCGCTAAAGGAATATATAGATGGACTAAAGAGTAAAGAACTCAAAATTCTAATACCTGGATGCGGAAATGCCTATGAGGCTGAATACCTGGCCGAACAAGGGTTTACTAATGTGACCCTAATTGATATTTCCTCGGTCGTTGTAAAAGAGTTGAAAAAAAAATTTACAGATACTACCGCTGCTTCAATAAAAATTATAGGTGGAGATTTCTTTGAATTGCAGGGGAATTATGACCTGGTTTTGGAGCAAACTTTTTTCTGCGCCATAGACCCATCCCTGAGAAAAGATTATATACTCAAAATGCAGGAATTATTACAGCCATCAGGAATATTGGCCGGCGTCTTATTTAACCGTGACTTTGTAGGCGGTCCGCCATTTGGAGGAAATGCAACAGCGTATGAGCAATTGTTTGCTCCTTATTTTGATATTTTAAAATTGGAACCTTGTTATAATTCTATTACGCCCAGGACTGGGAGTGAAGTTTTCATTATTCTACAAGCAAAGAAAATGGATGACCAGGAACAGTAAGCATTATTTAGTGGCCTTCAAATAATTTTGCCACTCCGAAAGCCGCCGCGGCAGCAAGCGCTCCAATCATCATCACTTTGACCGCACCCCAGAAAGGAGGTACACCAGTAGCTTTACTTTTAAAAAAACCAAAAATAAATAAGCATATAAGGGTGGCAACTACTGAATATTTTAAAGCTTCAGCAGATTCATCAAAGAAAAAATAGGGGCTAAGCGGAATAATCCCTCCAACAATGTAAGCAATACCAATATTTAATGCGCTGTTCCTTGCCCTGCGGGGGTTTGGTTTGTCCAGCCCCAATTCATATTTCATCATAAAATCTACCCAACGGGCTTTGTCTTGCGCTATCTCCTGCGTAGCTTGTTCCTGCACTTCTTTGCTTAAGCCAATGCTGGCAAAAAACTCCTTGGTTTCTTCTATTTCTTTATGACGCAGGTTTTCTACTTCATAATATTCTCTTTTCACTTCATTGTTATAATGGTCCTGTTCTGTTTTCCCGGAAAGGTATCCGCCCAGACCCATTGCTATGCTACCGGCAGCTATCTCTGCTATACCAGCAATGACAATAATGGCACTGCTGCTTACAGCTCCGCTAAGGCCGGCAGCTAAAGCAAAAGGAACAGTAAGGCCATCACTCATGCCTATCACAATGTCTCTGAGGAAATCTGAACTTTCCATGTGTTCCTCGTTATGATCCGGAACAGGTATAATTGCATCTGGCATTTGGTAAGATTAATAAAAACTTAATTGAACTACTGGTTAAGTAAGGAAAAGGTTATTTCATTTTTAATTGTGCGTAATTTGGATGGGCGGGGTTTTACTATTAATTCTCCCCTCAATGGGTGTATAAGAACATCCATTTCCTCCATAGGTATTGCGCCAAGTAACGGCTCACTATCTCCAGGCAAAACAAATGCATTGCATGTTGCAGTTCTGTTAGCAAATTTTATCATCAGCGGACCGGCTACGTCGTATTCTACAACTTCACCGCTTGCCATCTGTGCTTTTCTCTTTTCTACAAAAGGCAAATCAAGTTGCTCCTGGATTGTATCATTAATGGCCATCATATACGCACCACTATCTACCAAAATGTTCACATGCATTCTTTTGACCTCTTCATCGCCAATGATACTTTTTTTAGCCATAACGAGATCTGCTGCATTGATCAATTCTATTTCAGCATAAACTAAACCCATAGTTGGAAGATTTATCTCCGAAGTTACAAACACTATATTGTAATTCTATTATAAAAGCACCTGCATGCTTTCCTTAATGATAGCCACTGATTCCCTGATCTGGTCTTCAGAAATAATAAGTGGTGGAGCAAAACGAATTTTGTCCCCATGTGTGGGTTTTGCCAGCAGGCCGTTTACTTTTAGTTCAAGACAAAGTTTCCAGGCCGCATTTTTATCAGGATGATCTATGACAAGTGCATTGAGTAAACCACGACCCCTGATCTCTTTTACAAATGGTAATTCAGCTTCCTGTAAAAGCTCACGGAATAAATTTCCCAGATCAAAAGCTTTTTCTGCAAGGTTTTCGTCCTTTAAAATTTTTAGTGCTTCTATAGCTACCACACAAGCCAATGGATTTCCTCCATAGGTACTTCCATGTTCTCCAGGCTGAATGGTAAGCATCTCTTCATCACTTGCCAGTACTGCACTCACAGGTAACATACCCCCGCTCAAAGCTTTTCCAAGAATGACCATGTCCGGCCTTACGTTTTCCTCGTCACAAGCCAGCATTTTGCCACTTCTGCAAAGTCCGCTCTGTATCTCATCTGCTATCATTAATACATTATTGGCCGTGCAAATCTCACGCACTTTTTTATAATAACCATCAGATGGAACCACAACGCCGGCCTCACCCTGGATTGGTTCAAACATAAATGCAGCAACGTTTTCATCCTGTAGTGCCTCTTCCAAAGCAACTGAATCGTTAAATGGAATTGAAATAAATCCTGGTAAAAAAGGCCCGAAATCAGTTTTGGCTAAGGGGTCACTGCTAAAAGAAACGACACCCATTGTACGACCATGAAAATTATGGTCACAAACAACTATTTTAGCCATATTAGCAGGTACTTTCTTTACTTCGTAAGCCCATTTCCTGGCAAGTTTAAGCGCAGTTTCTACTGCTTCTACACCTGTGTTCATTGGCAGTACTTTGTCGTAACCGAAAAAACCAGTGATAAATTTTTCGTACTCACCAAGCTTATCATTGTAAAAAGCCCTTGAGGTAAGTGTAAGAGTAGACGCCTGCTTTATCATTGCCTCTATGAGTCTTGGGTGGCAATGGCCCTGGTTTACAGCTGAATAACCACTGAGGAAATCGTAATATTTTTTACCATCCACATCCCAGAAATGCACACCTGCTGCTTTACTAATGACAACGGGCAAAGGATGATAATTATGCGCTCCGTATTTTTCTTCTGTTTCTATAAATGAATTGCTAAGTTGGCTTAAGCCTGTTGTTGTTGTTGACATAAAATATTTTTTAAAAAAAAGTGTTGGGAATAGGGAATAGGGAATAGGCTACAGTCATGGACTGTATTAAAATATATCACAACTTAGTGATTGAGCAGATCAAGGCTACTTCGGAGAATGTGCGGTATGTAATTTTTTGTGTTGATGAAGTAAAGTAAAGAAATTAAACCCACTTATAAAAATAATGGCCGGGGAAATCAAATTCCGGCTTCCTGGTTGTATCAAAAATTCCATAAACAGCACTGCCGCTTCCTGTGAGTGAGCTGTAGATAGCACCTGCATCATAGAGCTGTTGTTTCAATGACTTAAGTTCCGGATGATTTTGAAAAACAGGTATTTCAAAATCATTGAAAATATTTTCTCTCCATTCTTCTATGGGCAATAAAATTGCTTCCTCCAGGTTTTTTCTTTTTTCAGATGAAAGCAGGATTCGGCTAAATGCTGTCTTAGTAGAAACATGAATGCCGGGGTGTACAATTAAAATATTGTAGGCAGAAAGATTAAGGGATATTGGTGAAAATATTTCTCCACGGCCTGAAGCCAAAACTGGTTTATTGTGTAAAAAAAAAGGGCAGTCACTTCCAAGTTGCAGAGCGTAGTTCTGCAGCTTACCTGAAGAGATTTTTAAATCAAAAACTTCATTGCATAGTTTCAGCATAAAAGCCGCATCAGAAGAGCCACCACCCATTCCGGCACCCATTGGTATGGTTTTGTGTAAATGAATGGCTGCCTTATTTACCTGTGGAAAATCATGTTGCAATAGCTTTAGCGCTTTTAGACAAATATTATTTTCTACTGCTCCATCAACGGGCAATCCGGTTTGTGTAAATGAGAAATCATCCTCAGCCATTCCGGGAAGAAGTTCCAGTGCATCACAAATTTGAACAGGATAAAAAATTGTTTCCAGGTCATGGAACCCATCTGCCCGCTTGTTTTTTACATACAAGCCAATGTTTATTTTGGCGTTGGGGAATGTGATCAATGTGGAATGGTTGAAGTAGAGGGAGTGGAAATTAAAAATTAAAATTAAAAATTGAGCATTTTTAGAAAAGGGTGACAAGCTTCCATGTGACAATTGACAATTCACAATCATCAATCAACCCTTCCCCCTTCTCTTTATCTCATCCCTGATAGAAATTGCTTTGATATAATCTTCTTTTTCCAGCACTTCTTCCAGTAAACTATTCAGTTCATCTATACTGAGTGATTTCAGGTTTTCAGGATTGTTTGCCGGGTCAGAAGATGTAACCTGTGAGCTAGTTTCCGACGGAGCTTTTGTCTCACTCTCTTCCATCATTACACCTGCCTGATCCAGGATGGTATCATAGGTGTATATGGGGCAACCACTGCGCACGGCAAGTGCAAGGGCATCAGAGGTTCTGCTATCTATTTCCACGCTATCCTGCATACTACTGCAGACAAGCTTGCTGTAAAAAATGCCTTCCTGTAAATCATTGATCACTATTTCGTGCAAATCCACACTGAAAGCCAGCATGAAATTGCGCATCAGGTCGTGGGTAAGGGGCCGGCTTGGGCTCATTTTCTCCAGGGCTACTGCAATAGCCTGTGCCTCAAAGCCACCAATTACAATTGGCAAACGGCGCAAACCATTTACTTCGCCAAGGACTACTGCATAACTGTGGGTTTGCGTTATACTATGGCTGAGTGCGACTATTTCCAATTCTATTTTTTTCATCCGGCTTTAATTTTTCCCTAGCGACAAATATAAAAAAATATACCGATTATACTTTTGAATTGCCTTGATTAGATATTGATCAATATATAGTTTACTGTAAACTTAAGGTGTCAGTTTTTTTTTAATGAAACTTCCATAAGCGTTCCGGGCTTTTTCTTTGTGCCTTCATTAGAAATGTACATTTTTCCTGATGGGCTAAAGCAAATCCCTTCAGGTTGAAGGAATTCCGTTTTATCCAGTTCTATCAGGTCTCTTATATTATTGTTCCTATCCATAATTACTAACCTGTGAGATGGACCATCGGTAATATAGAACATGTCATTGACAGGATTGATTGAAATGTCGGAAGGATTGATCGAAGTGTATTTTCCTTTTTTGGTTTTCAACATTTCATCCTTAGACCTGATCATGTAAACCGGCATTTCGGTAAGGGTTTTTGTAGCTAATTTAAACTCATATATCCCTTTGTAATCCTTACTGTGCTCATCTCTTCCTTTGATAGAAACCAAGAGGCGATCATATTTTTTATCATAGCATAATCCTTCAACATTTTGTTTGGACCCAAGTGAAGTATGATATTCTATGACTTTGGGTTTCCCGGCATCAATATTATCCACTTCAAAAATATGACCATCGCTTCTTGCTATATAAGCTGTTTTCCCCACAAGTGCAATAGCTTCGTAATCTCCCTGGCCCGCAAAATCTATTTCCCTGACAATTTTTTTATCCTCAATGTCATAGATGAATATTTTGCCGTCTTCATCTTGTATACAGGCAAATTGCTTTTCATTCATGTAACTCATCCCTGAGATTTCTTCGAGGTCATCCGGCATATCCCAGCGCTGTTCAATGATGACTTCCTGGTGTTCTGTACTAATTCCCTGATCTGAAAAATCATCCTGGATTTTGGTATTTGATACTTGATCAATTTGCTCAGAAATATTGCTGTCAGATCTGAACCAATCTATTTTATCATAACCGTGTAAATAAGAAACAAGTATAATGGAGGCAATACCAAAAGCCAAAAGAATTGATTTCATAAAATATTAATGTTCAAATTAAAATAAAAATAGTTTTCAAAATTATTTAAGTACAAATTAAATTGAATTTAAAATGTAATAAAAAACCTTCAAAGCAAAAAACTTTGAAGGTTAATACAAAATTCAATCCGAAAGATCAGGCCACGCCTTTCATCTTTTTTACGGCCTCTATTATTTTAGGGACTATTTCAAAAGCATCTCCTACAATGCCATAATCAGCTGCTTTGAAAAAAGGTGCTTCAGGATCTTTATTGATCACTACAATTGTTTTACTTCTGTTTACGCCAGCCAGGTGCTGTATAGCGCCGGAGATACCAATTGCTATATATAAATTAGGAGCAATGGCAAGTCCTGTTTGTCCCACGTGCTCGTGGTGCGGCCTCCAGTCTACATCAGATACCGGGCGGCTACATGCTGTAGCTGCTCCAAGTAAACCTGCAAGCTCTTCAATCATTCCCCAATTTTCCGGGCCTTTTAGTCCACGTCCACCACTTACTACAGTGTCAGCTTCACTTAATGAAATTTCTCCTTTTACTTTGTCTACAGAAACCACTTCTACTTTTGCTGCCGGAATTTCTGCATTGAAAGCAGCTACTTCTGCAGTGCCTTCTGTTGTAGATACTGAATAGGCATTTACATTAAGGGATATTATTTTAATAGCAGACTCTACTTTTATGTGTGCAAATGCTTTCCCACTAAATACAGATTTTTTTACAATAAAACCATTTGAAGTGTCTGGCATTGCCACAGCTCCTGCAACTAAACCTGCTTTCAATTTTACACTAAGTCTTGGCGCTACGGCCTTAGCTGTACTGTTGTTGCTGAAAATAATTACCTCATGGCCTGCTGCAGCCTGGGACAATACATTTGCATAAACCTGTGCATCCATTGCATTTAACGTAGCATCTGCAACTGTGTGTATTTTTTTCAGACCATAAGCACCCAGGGCAGCAAGGTCTTCTTTAACCTCACCCAAAACAATACCCTGTGCTTCAGTATTCATCTGGGCTGCAAGTGCAGCTCCATAGCTCATGGCTTCGTAAGATGATTTTGAAATCTGTCCTTCTGACTGATCTATAAAAACTAAAATGCTCATATTATAAAGTATAAAAAGTTGATGTAAATATTTTTTTCTTAGATCACCTTGGCTTCTTCGTGTAATAAACGAACCAGCTCTTCCGGTTGATCTGCAGGTACCATTTTTACGCCCGCTTTTTCCGGAGGTAGTGAGAAATGATCTATTGAAGTAAAGATTTCTGCCTCTACAGGTTCTTTTACATTAAGCGGTTTACTTCTTGCCCCCATAATTCCTTTCATATTAGGAATGCGTTGCTCTGCCATTCCTTTCTGGCAACTTACTACAGCTGGTAATGTTACTTTATCAGTTTCCTCTCCACCTTCTATCTCTCTTACTACTGTTGCATTATTTCCTTCCAGGTCAAACTTGATAGCGTGGGATATAAAAGGCAGGTCCAGCATTTCTGCTACCATACCACCTATTCCCGAACTGTTGTAGTCAATAGTTTCTTTACCTGTGAAAACCAGGTCATAGCCACCATCTTTTGCAACGGCAGCAATCTGAGCTGCAGTATAATAACCATCATCATTGGTACTGTTCACCCTGATGGCCTCATCTCCGCCAAGCGCAAGTGCTTTACGGATAATAGGGTCGCTTTCTGCAGATCCTACATGCAAGAGGTGAAGCACAGTAGACGGATCTTTTTCCTTTAGTTCAATTGCTCTAACCAAAGCATACCATTCGTCATATGGATTTATAATCCATTGAACACCTGCTTCTGCAAATTTTGTATTGTTGTCTGTAAATGCAATCCTGGCCGTAGTATCTGGCGTGCGGCTGATGCAAACTAATATCTTCATGTTTTAATTTATTTTATGTTCAAATGAAAGACACTTGCCCTCATTCTTAATAGATTAATGATATCGCTTGTTCAATTCCTAATGATAATTTTTAGTTTTAAACTTTGGCAACAATCCCTGGGACCGGGTGCATTCCAAATTGTCGCTCCTGATTTCGGTCGGTGAAGACACCGACCGAGGTAATGCCGTGGTTTGTGTCTCCACAAGCCACTTGCTGCTGCGACAATTTGAAATGCACCCTGGAACCTTATTGGTTCAAAGATAATTTGCCATCTTTGTACTTAGAAACAAATCATTGGAAATAAAAGTTGTTTATGCAACTATTCTGCAAATATAGAGTTTCCGGTCAGAGTTCCCAAAAAATTAATCGCTGTTATGAACCGTATAGATCAACTGCAAAATTACCTGAAAGATACCCCAGATGACAGTTTTCTGCAACATGCACTGGCACTGGAATGTATAAAACTTGGTGAGGATGCAAAAGCTGAAGAATTGTTTAAAACTATACTACAAAGGGAGCCGGATTATGTAGGCTCTTATTACCACCTGGCTCAGTTGCAGGAAAGAAATGGCCGCCACCTGGAGGCATTGGAAACCTATGAAAAAGGCATGGTAGCAGCAAAATCCTGCGATGATAAACATTCTTTTAGTGAATTACAGATGGCCCGGGATGAAAACGAAGCATATGAAGACTGAGTCAAGATCATCCGGGGATCTTTTGTACAGGTTCCGGGAATTTATTAAAACAGAAAACCTTTTTGGGGCCAATGATCATTTATTACTTGCTGTAAGTGGGGGAGTAGATTCCATGGTACTTTGCCGGCTTTGTTTCGAAGCAGGATATGCTTTCAGTATAGCTCATTGTAATTTTCAACTTCGGGGCGCAGAAAGTGATGCAGACGAATTGCTGGTTAAAGAAACTGCTGCAAATTATACAGTTGATTTCCACACTAAAAATTTTGATACCAGGGCTTATAAAATTGACAATAAACTTGGAACGCAGGAAGCTGCGAGGAACCTTCGGTATGAATGGTTTAACCAGGTGATTGAAACAATAAAAAAAGAGAAATCTGCAAGTAGGGTATTGTTACTTACTGCCCACCATGCCTCAGACCAGGCAGAAACTGTTTTATTCAACCTTATGCGGGGTACGGGTTTGCGGGGGCTTGCAGGTATTGCTTCCAAAAGAGACAGTATCAGGCGTCCGTTGCTATTTGCTTCCAAGGAGGCATTGAAAAATTTTGCTGAGGAAAATAATATAGCCTACCGGGATGATGCCAGCAATGCCGGAACAGATTACAGCCGGAATTATATCAGGAACGAACTTCTACCTGCCGCAGAGAAGATTTTTCCTGAGGTGAGTAAAAACATATCGAATAGCAGTGAACGCTTTAAAGATGCAGCTATACTTTATACAGAGATCCTGGAACTTAAAATAAAAAAGCTGGTAGAAAAAAGAGGACAAGAATTATTAATTCCTGTTTTGAAACTGCAAAAAATGCCGGCAGGAAAAACAATATTGCATGAAATACTTCAGCCATGTAATTTCTCATCTGCACAGGAAAAAGGAATTTGGGATTTACTAAATGCCCCTTCGGGTAAATACATAAACAGCAGTAGCCACCGGGTTTTGCGGGATAGAAAATGGCTCATTATTTCTCCTTTAGAAACCCAGGAGCAGGAAGTAATCCTGATAGAAGACGTATCCAGAACTATTGACTTTAAAGGTGGGCAAATATTTTTCAAAGAAACCCACCAACCTGTTACTATAGAAAAAGATCCTTCAAAAGCATTTTTGGATAAAGATAAAATTGAACTTCCATTGCTGCTTCGTAAATGGAAACAGGGAGATTATTTTTATCCGCTGGGCATGAACAAAAAGAAAAAGTTGAGTCGTTTTTTTATAGACCAAAAAATTTCCCTGGTTGAGAAAGAAAAAACCTGGGTATTAGAATCAGGAAAAAAAATCATCTGGATTGCAGGTCATAGAATTGATGACCGGTTTAAAGTGACTGATTCTACTAAAAATGTGTTGGTACTTTCGCTATCGCCCGAATAAACTTGGACGTTGTAGTTCCTCTATTATACCAGGGAAAATATCCGGTCGTAACGCAGCTACCAAAACAAATGTTGCTGCCAGGCCATAAACAGATCCCCAAAGGTGAGCGTCATGATTTACATTGTCAGCCTGCTTTCTTCCCATATAAATACAATAAACGATGTACAGCACAGCAAAGACCGTAGCTGACATAGCAATAAATCCATACAAGCGGAATTGCTGCCATGGGTTGAATAAAACTGCTGCAAATACTATAGCAGAAACAGCACCAGAAGCACCTAGTGATCGGTAATTAATGTTGTCCTTGTTTTTTAAATAACTGGGAATATCTGATACGATAAGTGCAGTAAAATACAACACCAAGTACCAGATTCTCCCATTAGGAAAAGCAGCGGTAAAAATATATTCTATGTTCCTGCCAAAAAAGTAAAGGGTGAACATGTTAAAGAACAAGTGCATAAAATCAGCATGGAGAAAACCGGAAGTGATAAATCTATGGTATTGTTTGTGTCGCTTTACGCCGTAAGGCCACATAATGGTCTTGTCCAGCATATTCTTGTTGCTAAAACCTATAAGTGAAAACAGCACATTAATAGCTATGAGAATAAATGTAACCGGGAAAGTTGAAAAGTCCATGTAATCAAATTATGAGAGTGGTAAAGCTACGTATTGGAAATCAGTTTACAGGTGATGGTATTTTTCGTTGTTATTAATGGAGCATGCCCTGTATAATTGTTCAGTAAGAATCAACCTAACTAATTGATGCGGAAATACCAATGGGGAAAGGCTCCAGGTAAAATTTGCACGGATTTTAATTTCTTTGCTCACGCCAAAGGCTCCTCCAATAAGAAAAACCAGTTTTTTGGTGGATTGCATAGCTCTTTGTTCCAAAAATGCAGCTAATCCCGGGCTGTTCAGTTGTTTTCCAGTTTCATCCAGTAATACCAGGAAGTCCTCTTTTTTTAGCATAGCTATGATCAGCTCAGCTTCTTTCTGCATCAGCAACTCAGTGGGTAGATTTGAGGCATTTTTTGGTGGGGAAATGATCTTCCATTCCACGGTATAATAATTGCCTGTTCTCTTAGTAAATAATTCTATTCCAGTTTTTACATAATCATCGTGGCTCTTACCGGGCGACCATAATTCTATCTTCATATGCACTTGTTTTATTATTTAGATCGTAGTTTTTTTTTAAAGTCCAATAGGATCGATATATAGCACTTCATTTCTTTAACGTTCAAATTTTCTAAATTTATCTAACCTCAAAACTTTTCTAAGAACACTAAAATCAATCAATCATTAATTCTCTGAAAAAAATATTACGCATCAGCCTAAAGGTATTCAAGTATCTTTTTCTTGTCCTCATAATTTTGACAGGCATAGCGTGGATCTATGTAAGCACTCATAAAAAAGAACTCATCCAACAGTTCAGCGAGCAGGTAAGTGAAAAGATAAATGGTAAGGTCACTATGGCCGATGTTGATATTACTTTTTTTAAATCATTCCCAAGGATGGCGGTACACGCTTCGGATATTTCTGTAACCGATTCCATGTATCAAAGCCATAAGCATCCTTTCTTCCAGGCAAAAGAGCTTTTTATAACGATTAACATTATCAGGCTTATCAAAAAAGAATCTCCGCTCAGCGGCATCAAAGTAAAGAACGGATCTTTTTATTTATATACTGATACTTCCGGCTACTCAAATGCCTACATGCTTAAGTCTAAAAAAGATCCTGCAGGCGGACCAAAAAAAACTTCTGAGGCTATATCATTAAAACATATTTGGCTGAACAATATCAGGTTTATCTTATCAGACCTGAAGAGGGAAAAGTTAATTGACTTTGATATAAAAAGTATGAAGGCAGCGCTAACTGACGGAAGTGAAAAACTAGAAATACAAACGGATATCGATATGTTGGTAAATGATATGGCCTTTAATATTCCAAATGGTAGTTTTTTAAAAGGGGCAATATTCGAAAGTAAATTTAGTTTGGATTATGGTAAATTATCCCAGCAATTAAGTTTCACTAAGATCAATACTCAAATTGGGAAAGAGGATTTTGTACTTACCGGGAATTTTGACCTTGGTGATAAAAATCCCCAGTTTAAGTTAATTGTTGAAACGAAGGATGCCAATTACGATAATATAAAAAAATTGCTCCCTGTACGGATACAAGAGTCATTGTCCAAAGCCTGGGTAGATGCACCAGTAGATGCTATTACAGAATTGCAAGGCCCTTTAAACCAAGGTGAACCTTTGATCAATGCCTCCTGGAAAGTTAAAAACACGACCCTAAAGACGATATTTATGGATTTTGAAAAAGCCAGTTTTATAGGGAAATATACTAATGAAGTTGTGCCGGGATTGCCAAGAAAAGATCCTAACTCTATACTTGTAATAAATGATTTTTCAGGGTCCTGGCATGGCCTTCCGATTACTTCCGGTAAAATTGAAATTCTCGATCTTAGAAATCCCATACTTACCTGTGACCTTCAGTCAAAGTTTGCATTAAAAAAATTAAATGAACTAATCAATTCATCGGCTGCAAAACTTTTGAAAGGTGATGCAGATATTTCACTAAGGTATAAGGGCCCGGTAGAGAAGAACGCAGAGACCTTTGCTTTATTAAATGGCTTTGTGAATTTTAAAAATGCAGAAATATTATATGCGCCAAGAAATGTAACATTAAGAGATGTTAATGGTAGGTTTACCTTCAGCAATTCTGATCTGAATATAGAGAATCTATCGGCAAAAGTTTTGAGCAACAATATTGTAATGAATGGAACTGCTACTAAAATCTTCACACTATTTAATACTGATCCCAATAATGTGCGCATTAAATATCATGTTTACTCACCTTCTCTCCAGGTAGGTGAGTTTATCTACCTGTTACAGTCTACAGAACAAAAAGTTTCTCAAGTAAATAATGATGCAACTTTCTCTCAGTTTTCAAAAAAACTTGACCAGGTATTACAAAAGAGCCGGATTGATCTTGACCTGAAAGCGGACAAAGTTTATTACAAAAAATTTACTGCATCAGGCGTCGTTGCTGACTTTACAATCCTGCAGGATCTTTACGAGATAAACAGTATACGAATGAATGCAGCGGGAGGAAATATGACTTTGAAAGGTAAGGTAGTTACTCCGCCGGGTAAAGAAGTAAAAGCGAATATTGATGCTACACTCAGCTCCATAGATGTAAAAAAACTCTTCTATGCTTTTGATAATTTTGGTCAGGATGGAATCAGTTTTACAAACCTGAAAGGTAATCTTTCAGCTATAACAAATGTTTCGATTAGCCTTACAAAAGATGGTGCAGTAATACCAGCTTCCGCCAGGGGTGTTGTAGATTTTTCTTTGAGAAAAGGTTCCCTGGATAATTTCGAACCTATGAAAAAAATGCAAAAATTTGTGTTCAAAAACCGGAATTTTGACAATATAGATTTTGCAGAATTAAAAAATAAATTGACCCTTCGTGGTGGAGAAATAGAGATTCCAAGAATGGAGATACAGAGCAGTGTTCTCACTCTTTTTGTAGAAGGTTTATTTAGTGATAAAGGAAATACTGATATCAGCATCCAGGTGCCTTTAAACAACCTTAAGAAAAGAGACGACGACTTTATTCCGGAAAATATCGGTACTGATAAAAAAGGAGGCCGTAGTATCTACCTACGTGGGCAGCCGGGCTCCGATGGTAATGTGAATTTTAAATTGGATCTCTTTAAAAAATATTTTAAAGAGAAAGGGATAGAGGAATAAAAAAAGCGTCCCGGAGATCGGAACGCTTAAATAATGTTTCAGCAATTCGGCTTATACCGTTGCTTTGTCTTTGCCCCCAAAAATGTTCTTCAATTCATCTGGCAGACCATCTATTATTTTCTGCCCCGTAGATTTTACTTTGTTGGTAATATTTTCTTTTTCTTCAGTGCTCATTTTCTTGTATTTGTAATAAGCAAAAGCGGCAAGGCCGGCCATTAGTAATGTTCCTTTCTTTGACATGGTTGTTATAATTTATTGAGTGGATGAATAAAATTTAATAATAAAATATCATACCAGAAATTAATTAGGGTTTAGGTTGCTTCGGAGGAAGATCAAAAGCCTTTGCTTCATGCTCAAAATGTCCTTTATGTGAGCCATCACAAAACGGAAGGTTGGAACTTTTTCCACACCTGCAGATAGAAATAGTGTCTCTTCCCCCCAGACCGTAGGGGTTTCCGTTGGTATCTACCAACTCAAAATCGCCTTGCACCAGCAGGCTTCCATTACTTTTTACAGTGATTTTTGTACTCAATGTTTATTTTTTATAAGAATTAATAAATTAGAATCTTTCCCTAAGGTACATCATAAAGCATTTCCGTTTAAATATTATGCTTTAGCCCAAATTCTTCTCTAAATACAGATACCAAAAGCTGGTGTAAATAAAAAAAAACTACCAATCAGAGAGTTTTCAATTATTTTATTAACTTGTGCGTTCAGGTTCAAAGCAATTGCTGTCGGAATTTTTTTTTATTTTTCTATTGAATATTCCTTAGCATTGTGCCTTGAACATTGTATTAAACAAAACTTGTAAACAAAACAAAACCTTCACTTCTTAAAAAAAAGATTTTTATGGCAGAAACAAAATCAACTGCAACTGTTAAACCGGTAACATCAGTTCAAGCAAGAAAGACTGGAAATTCGATTGCATGGTTAGCTCCAGTATTGTGCATATTAACTGGATATGTAATCTGGCGTTTTATCCTCGGCAACCCCGATAATTTTGAAGTAGCAGGACCAGGTTGGTTCTGGCCAGATCGTGAAGGTCCAAAAACAAAGATCAGCGGTATGTACCTTGGTGGTATCGTAGTACCGGTTTTGATGGGTTGTTTCTTTATCGTAATCACTTTCGTTGTAGAAAGATTCCTTACTATCAGCAAAGCTACCGGCAATGGTAACAATGCAGATTTCGTTCGTAAAGTACAGTATCACCTTGCTAACAAAAACGTAGATGCTGCAATTGCTGAGTGCGACAGGCAGAAAGGTAGTGTAGGTAATGTGATGAAAGCAGGTCTTTTCCGCTATCGTGAAATGATAGGCAACACTGAACTAGCTACAGAACAAAAAGTAGCGGCTATCAATAAAGAAGTAGAAGAAGCTACAGCGCTTGAACTTCCTATGTTGGAAAAAAATCTTGTATTCTTGAGTACACTGTCATCAGTAGCAACCCTTATTGGTCTATTAGGAACGGTTATTGGAATGATCAAGGCCTTTGCGGCACTTGGTGAAGAAGATGGTGGTGGTGCAGCAGCAACACAGCTTTCTATTGGTATATCTGAGGCCCTTTATAATACAGCATTGGGTATTGGTACTTCTGCAACAGCCATCATTTTTTACAACATGTTTACAACCAGGATTGATGGTATAACATATGGTATAGATGAAAGTGGTTTCACACTTACCCAGTCTTTTGCATCTTTATATAAATAAGATTATGGAAAATGCGACAATCCGCATCTAACAATAGTCTTAACATTAAAAAACAATAAGTAGAAATGCCAAAAGTAAAAATACCACGTAAAAGTACGTTCGTTGACATGACCGCTATGTGCGATGTGGCTTTCCTGTTGCTTTCTTTCTTCATTCTTGCTACCAAGCAAAAGCCCGAAGAAGTGCTTGCAGTAACTCCTCCTAATTCTATTTCATCCAAGGCAGCACCGGATAAGTCCATCATGATCACCATGACACAGGATGGCCGTGCATTCCTTACGCTTGGAGACGAGACAAAGAAAAGAGAAGTGCTGGAAGACATTAATAAAACACAGGGATTAAACCTTTCGCCTGCAGAAATAAACAAATGGTATAGTGACAGGTTTATTGGAATGCCTCTTGGACAAACTAAAAGCCTTCTTGCCATGCGCACGGCACCCGATCCTTCAAAAATGCCTGGTATCCCTATTGATACGGCAAAAAATGAAATGGTGGATTGGGTAAGAAGTATTACTAACGCTTATGCCGGAGGAGACCAGAAAAAACTGGAGGAAATCCTCCTGGTAAAAGGAGATAACAACACTAAATATCCTGTTTTCAAACAAATAAAAGAAGCTTTCAAAAAGAATGAAATCTATAAGTTTAGGATAGTTACCAATAGTGAACCTGTTCCGGTTGGGTCAGAGTTATATAAGCAATCTTCTAACGAATAATTTAGATCACCTAAAAAAATAACATGCAATGGCAGATATAGATACTTCGTCCGGCGGGGGTCATAAAAAAGGGCCCGGCGTAAAGAAGAGTAAAAAAATGAGTACCAGGGTAGATCTTACACCAATGGTTGATCTCGGATTTTTATTGGTTACATTTTTCGTATTTACAACAACAATGGCTCAAAGTACAGCCATGAATATGAATGAGCCAAACGATAAGGATCCGGATAATGAACAAAAAGTAAAGAATTCTGGTGCAATGACCTTGCTACTTGGTAAAGACAACCATATATACTACTATTATGGTCAGCTGATGCCTGAGACAGTGAGTGAGCAATTTAAGAGTACAACATTTAAAGGCGTACGTGAATTAATTGCAGAAAAGAAAAATTCTACACCAATCGATGATTTGATGTTTATCATTAAATCTGATAATGAATCTACTTTTGGTAATGCGATTGATATCCTGGATGAGATGAGCATTAGCGCTATTCCACCCGGCCATTATGCAGAAGTAAAGATGGAAGAAGTAGAACGTCAACTTATAGAAAAAACAGAAGCTGCAGACACTGGTCAGTAGCCGTTTATGTATTTTAAGAAAAATTGAATCTTATAAAAAAATAAGTAAAACTAATGGAAGCAAATCAAATTTTAAAAGCAGATATTCTGGACATCATTTTTGATGGAAAGAATAAACAATATGGTGCTTATGAATTGCGGAAGACTTACAACTCCCGTATCATTAAGGCTATGATCTTTACTGCTTCTATCTTGCTCCTGATATTTTTAGGGTCAGTATTTGCCGGAATGAAAAATTCCGATGCTGATGATGATATCAATGTAATTGATACTAAAATGGCAGAGATAAAGAAAGAAGAGCCTATTCCGATAGCGCCACCACCGCCGCCACCACCACCACCGAAGCCACCACCACCACCCGAGATCAACCAGGTGAAATTTGTACCTCCGAAGATCGTAAAGGATGAACTGGTAAAGCCTGAGGAAAAGATCGAAGAGATCAAGGAAGATGCGGTGATCAGTCAGAAAACTGTAATCAGTGATAATAAAGTTCAGATCGTACAAGCACCGGTAGTAGATAAGGGTACAAACGTTGTAGCCGTTCCGGTAGTAGAAGATGACGAGAATAAAGTCTTCACCAAAGTGGAGCAGGAAGCTGAATTCCCTGGCGGTATAGCCGGCTGGAGAAGGTACCTGCAAAACAACCTGGATGGTAACGTAGCTGCAGAAAACGATGCACCACCGGGAACTTATACAGTTATTGTAAAGTTCATTGTGAGCAAAGATGGTTCTATCAGTGACGTAGTAGCCGAAACCAACAATGGTTATGGTATGGAAAAAGAAGCCATGAGAGCTATTAACAAGGGCCCGAAATGGAAGCCGGCCTTGCAGAATGGTAGGAATGTAAATGCCTATCGCAGACAACCAATTGTGTTTCAGATTAATCCTTAATACAATAGTTTAAATAGTTAGCCTCCTGATTTTCAGGAGGCTTTTTTATGTGAGTTATTTTTGCTGAGCATATTTTAATTTTTATTTAAAAAGGACTGTAACTTAAAAAGTCTAGCCCCATCGTTGCGATTTTTTTGTAGAAAAAATATCAAAAATAAATTAAGCCCTATAGGGACAACGTTGTATTGTTTTGGGTAAAAAAATATATTAAAATCTCATTTAAAATTTACCCTTTTAATTAGCATCATCTTCCGATACCTTTCATCCAATTATAAAAATAATTTACAAAACTTTATGGAAATTATTTATAGCAGCGTCTTATAATTGAGAATTGCAATTCCACTTTTATTTACAAAAAAAACTGTACAGTAATGCAAATAACACAGCATCTGCACAGCTATTTAATCACAAAAAAAATAATTGTCATGGAAGCAAATCAAATTTTACAAGCTGATATTTTGGATATTATTTTTGAAGGAAAAAATAAATCTTACGGCGCTTATGCCTTACGCCGGGCTTACAACAGCCGAATCATTAAATCCTTGTTCATCACCTTTCTTATTATACTTGGTTTCTATGGAGGAACCATTCTTGCCGGGAAGAAAACAATTTCAACTGGCCCGGAAATTTTAATAACTAAAATGGGCCATGTTCCAGAGAATATTCCTCAACCGAAAATACCGGAATTACCAAAAGTCCCTGAAGCTAAACAAGCAGCAATAGAAAAAGCCATCACCAATATTTATGTACCTCCAAGAATCATGGCTGATGACCTGGTGAGACCTGATGAAAAAGTAACTGCTTTAAATCCAGATGCTGCCATAGGAACTGAGGATATTAAAATAGGAAATAAAATTGCCATCATTCAACCACCCACAAAAGAGGTTGGAACGGAGGTCGCTGATTTTGGAAATGTAGCTCCTCAGGTAAAAGATGAAATATTTATTAAGGTAGAAAAAGAAGCCGAGTTTGACGGAGGACCATCCGCATGGAGAAAATACCTGGTGAGAAAATTAAATCCACAGGAGCCGGCCGAACAGGGTGCTGAGCCAGGGTTGTATACTGTAATCGTAAGATTTGTTGTAAGCATCGATGGTAGTATTAGTGATGTGGTGGCTGAAACGAATAACGGTTTTGGAATGGAGAAAGATGCTATCACAGTAATAAAGAATGGACCAAATTGGATACCTGCAATGCAGAACGGAAGTGTTGTAAAAGCATATCGCAGGCAGCCAATTACTTTCCAGGTACTATAAATGGCCCTGTTTTAAATGTCTTAAACAACTGAGTTATTAATTTCAAAACAGACATGGTTTAGTGGTTTCAAAAGCAATGCGACTGTTCAAATATTTTAGCTCCACCACTAAACCATGTTCAACCATGTTCAACAACTTTCAACAATATTCAACTCCATCAAACCCTTCAAACATTCCCAACTCTTCAAACATTTCTAAAACTTCTTCCCATGGCCGATATAGAAAAATTAAGTCGCCCCAACCGCAAAGCAGGTGTAAAGCGACTCAACAAAAAAATGATCAGGGTAGATTTGACACCAATGGTAGACCTTGGATTTTTACTCGTTACATTTTTTGTTTTCACCACCACGATGGCATCACCACATGTAATGAATGTAAACGTGCCAAATGACAAGATTAATGAGGTGACTATGGACGTGTGCAGCAGCTGCGCACTTACTTTACTGCTGGGTGATAGCGACAAGATCTGGTATTACGAAGAAGAAGGATTTGAACCTGCATATCGCCAGACAACCTACAACCCTGAAGACTTGAGAAAAATTATCACAGGTAAAAAACAAAAAGTCATCTCAGTACGTGGCAGCGACCAACTTCAGCTGATCATAAAACCTACGGCTGAGAGTAGTTTAAAAAACCTGGTAGATATTATGGATGAAGTGAGTATCGGTGTCGTGAAAAAGTATTTTCTGGATGAGCCAACTATTGAAGAATTGAAGAAAGTTGGAGGATCAAATATTGATTTGCTTACCAGGTAATGAATCACATTTAGAGCAAATTGAAAAATGAACTTCAGTTGTTTGTTTTATAAACTGACTGTTTTATTACTTCAAAGTAAATGTTTTCAGGCCTTTTGATTCATTCTGTAAACGGAAGGAGTTAGCTGCATAAATAAATACCTTTGCGGCATGCAAGCATCTTCATTATGGAATGATACAATCGTAGCAATAGCAACAGCAAATGGGCCCGCCGCCATTGCAGTTATCAGGCTGAGTGGGTCTGATGCAATTTCTATAGCAGACAAGATTTTTCCTTCAAAAAAACTTACAGAAGTTGCCAGTCATACAGCACATGTCGGTTACCTGCATTTTGCCGGAAGCCTTCTTGATGAAGTGGTACTAACCGTTTTTAAAGGGCCTCACAGCTATACAGGCGAAGATGTTTTAGAGATCAGTTGCCACGCCAGCAGCGTCGTGCAGGATCAAATACTTACAGCATGCATCAGCCTTGGTGCACGCCTTGCCCGTGCCGGGGAGTTTACGCAGCGGGCTTTTCTTGCCGGTAAAATGGACCTCACGCAGGCAGAAGCAGTTGCCGATCTTATAGCGAGTAATACCAGTGCCGGTAGCCGTGCCTCTCTTCATAATTTAAAAGGCGGATTTAAAAATGACCTGAATGAGATCCGGGAAAAACTGATTGAATTTTCTGCTTTGCTGGAACTGGAGCTTGACTTTGCTGAAGAGGATGTAGAATTTGCCGACCGAACAAAATTTGAAACGCTGCTGAAAAATTCTACCGAAAAAGTAGAAGAACTTATTCGTTCATTTTCTCTGGGTAATGCCGTGACTCATGGCGTAAAAGTTGCCATTGTAGGTAAGCCAAATGCCGGGAAAAGTACTCTGTTGAATACACTTTTAAACTATGACAGGGCTATAGTCAGCGATATAGCAGGAACCACCCGTGATACGGTAGAAGAAAGCCTGAATATAAATGGAATTGCTTTTCACTTCATCGACACTGCCGGCATCCGCAGCCATAGCACCGATGAGATAGAGAACATGGGTATAAAAAAAAGCCGGGAAAAAATGGAGCAGGCTGATATCGTTATCCTGCTCACCGAAGATGCTGTAGAAGACAACCAACTTATTGATGGCCTGCAAGACAAACCAATACTCACAGTCATCAATAAAATAGATGCCACACCTCCTGCTGATAAAAATCCTGGTTACATTTACATTTCTGCAAAACACAAAACCGGCATAGCCACACTCACAGATGCATTGTATACTAAAGTGGTGCAGCAGGAAGTAAATGTAGAACACACCCTCATCACTAACAGTCGCCATCTGCAACACCTGAAACAAATTCTTACACACCTGCAACAGATTCATGATAATTTTCTGCATGGCCTCAGTACCGACCTCATAGCTCCGGACATAAAACTATGCCTGCAGGAAATAGGTGAACTTACAGGTACTATCACCAATGAAAATGTGTTGGATTATGTGTTTAGTAAATTCTGTATTGGAAAGTAATTATCTTTCCTTTGTTTCATAAATGCTTGTATATATTACGTTTTAGCTGATTTATCTTTCCTTTATTTGTTGCCCAACTCCACTTTTTTACCTATACTTGTTGCCTGATTGTTGCCCAGATTTGTTGCCCAAATCAGGCAACACTCCGGAGAGAACATGCTACATACAGCTACAAGCTGCTACATGTAGCAACAACAGGCAACAAAATGAGCAGTAACATTCGTCTACAAAAAACTTGTAACCACTGCGGTAATCGTTTTACCGCCAAAACTACTGTTACACAGTTTTGCTCAGATACTTGTGCCAAGAGAGCATACAAACAAAGGAAGCGGGATGAAAAAATTGAAGTGTCCATCAAGGTAGAAACCGAGAAAGCCATGTACGACCCTGCCATTTCTCAAAAGGAATTTCTAACCGTAGAAGAAGCTTGCCAGTTAATCAACGCCAGCCGATGGACCATTTACAGGCTCATCGACAAAGGCGAACTCAAAGCAGGTAAGCTGGGCAGAAGTACCCGTATCCCCCGAACAGCTATCAACGAACTATTCAAATTAACTGAAGCATGACAGTAACATTAAGGCAACGCAAAAAAGGCGATAAGGTCAGCCTGTATCTTGATTACTATGGCGATGGTAAAAGAGATTACGAATACCTGCAACTGTACCTGATACCCGAGCCGGTGAAAGGCAAGCTCACCAAAGAGCAGAAAGAAGAGAACCGCAAAACAATGGTATTGGCAGAAGCCATCAGGTCTAAACGATTGTTGCAGATAAAGAATGAGGAATACGGCTTTCGGGATACCGACAAAGCCAAAGGCAGTTTCATTGCCTTCTTTGAAAGGCTTACTGAGAAACGGAAAGGTAGCACCGGTAATTGGGGCAATTGGGATAGTGTGCTGAAACATTTAAAGAAGTTTGTAAAGAACGGAGCATCATTTAAAGACGTAGATAAAAACTGGTTAGAAGAATTTAAGCACTACCTCCAGCACGAAGCCAAGAGCAAAACCAGTAAGAAACTTTCGCAGAACTCTCAGTCCTCCTATTTCAGTAAAGTAACGGCAGCTTTAAAAGAAGCCGTTAAAGAAGGCATCATACAAACCAATCCTGCTAACCAGGTGGAAGGCATCAGGTCAGATGATCCTGATAGGGAGTTTCTCACATTGGAAGAATTACAAGCAGCTGCAAATGTGGAGTGTGAAATGCCGGTGCTCAAAAATGCTTTCATCTTTTCTGCAATGAGTGGCTTGCGTTGGTCAGATATAGAAAAGTTGGTTTGGTCAGAAGTGCAACACTCCGAGCAGTCCGGGTACTACATCCGTTTCCGGCAGAAGAAAACAAAGGGAGCAGAAACATTGCCCATATCAGAACAAGCCTTTTC